>VFLF01000907.1 GCA_009885185.1 Nitrosomonadales bacterium
ATCGAACAGCGGTTTCATGATCGCGGGCAGCGCGGGCTCGGTCAGCGCCACCACCACGACGCCGAGCAGCGCGACGATCAGCACATGCTTGTAGGGCGCGACATAGCGCAACAGGCGCAAGTACAAGGCAGTGCTCGACATCGTTCGCGACGGGGTGTTCACCGCGCGAACGATACCAAATTTACGATGTTAATTCAATTACTTACGGTGCGTCATTATTGAAACGTATACTGCGCCGAGACAAACACGGTGCGCTCCGGCGCGGGCAGCGCGGCATAGGTCGGAAAATCGGTGAACACGCCGTAGCTGAAGTATTTTTTGTCAAACAGATTGCGCGCGCCGGCGTTTAACAACCAGCCGCTGCTGCGCCACGTCAATTTGAGGTCAGCCACGGTGTACGCAGGCATGTTGCGGCCGAAGGTGTTGGTCTCATCGTTGTCGTACGGGCTGCTGCCGACGTGCCGCACCTCAAAATCCGCACGCGCTTTTTCCATAAACACCCAGCCTATGCCCGCATTCACCGCATGACGCGGCACCAGCGGCACGCGATTGCCTGCAATGGAAACGCCCGCGAAATTGCCTTCGCGGAACTTCGCATCGGTGTAGGTATAGTTGGCATGCACGTCCAGCACGAGGTTTACTTGCCAGCGGGCCTCGGCTTCAAACCCTTGGCGCCGTGTGGGTTGCAAATTGCGGTTGCTGAAGGTCAGCGGATCAAAAAATATTTCGTTGCGCAGATCGATGCGATAAGCCGCCGCGCGATAACGCGCCGGCCCGGTGTTTCCTTCAAGGCCGATTTCGGCGTCGCGGGCGGTTTGCGGCTCCAGCAGATTGACCGTCGCGGCAAACAGGTTGTAGTTGTCGTTGACGTTGGGGACGCGAAAACTGCTGCCCGCCTTGATGTAGCCGCTCACGCCCGGCGCAAAGGCTTGCCGCGCCGAAACATCCCACGCATGCAGCGTGCGGCTTCGCGAGCCGGTGGCCGCCGGATTCGCCGCGTCGTTCACGCCATAACGCACGCGCTGCTCGCGCGCGCCCAACGCCAGCGTGGTTTGCGTGGCGAAAGTCGCCGTATATTGTGCATAGAGCGCGTCGCTGCGCTGGGTGGCGTGCGGTCGGCCCACCACGGAGGGTTGCGCATTCGCGTCGAATGTCCAATCCTCGAAGTCAGCGCCAATCACGAGGTTGTTGTCCCAGCCGCCGATTTGCGGCTTTAACCGCAAGCGCGGCGCGAGCGTCCACACGCTGACTTGCGTATCGATGTTGTTGCGAAACGGCGTGCCGACAAAAAACGACGCCGTGGTGTCCTTCTCGCGGTAGCCGAGATTGACCGCCAGATCGCCGGAGCCTATTTTGGTCTGCGCCGCCAGATTGAGATAGCCACCGCGCTGCGTGGAAAAATCATTCGGTGTCGCGGCCTGCCGACGGTTTGCCGTGATCTGCGCTTCGCTGATCGAGCCGGGCAAACCGCTGCGCTGATCGTCTGCGCCGAATTTCAGCACCAGCGAACTCGCCTCGCCCGTCCAGCGCACGTCTGTCTGCGCGTTGTCGATACGTACGCGATTGTTGTCGCGATAGTTATCGGACTCAAAATGGCTGCCATGCACACGCAGCCCCACGTTGGCGCCCGCCAGGCTGGCGCCGGCGCGCAACTCGCGCGTGTCGTGACTGGCCGCGCCCGCACCCAGATACGCCGAGCGCGCGTTGCGTGCCGGCGCCTTGGTAATAATGTTGATGGTGCCGCCGGTAGCGCCGCTACCGTAGAGCACCGCGCCGCCGCCGCGCAGTATTTCGATGCGCTCTATCGACGCCAAAGGAATCGCCGACCAGTTCACCGTCAGTTGTTCGTATTCGCTGATACGCACGCCATCGAGCAGCACCAGCGTGTTCTGATCGCCAAAGATGCCGAAGCCGCGCATATCGACCTGCACGTTGGGCGAGCCGGAAAGATCGCGCGTGCGGATGCCGGAGAGTGATTGCAGCAATTGCGGTACGGTAGACGCGGGGCTGCGCTCGATGTCCTGCGCGGTGACCACGGTCACGCCGACCGGATAACGCGCGCTGGCTTCTTCAAAGCGTGTGGCGGTGACCGTTACCGGCGGCCCGACAGTGACCACGGGGTCCGCGGCATGCGCCGGCCCCAAGACTGAAACGACCGCGAGCGATGCTGCCGCCACTGACGAGGCCGCTGGCCATGAAACAACTGGTGTGGTATTTCTCACAAATTTCCCCAAATGGTTGTGCGCGCCCGCCGCGCGCCATAAAACACATCGGAAACGTCTGGGGGACTTGAGTGAAAAGCATGCCGCGATCACAGGGACCAGGCACACCGCATCCCCGCGGCGTTTCCATCCTGCGGCAAGGGCCGGTATACGGGCTCATGAATGAAATGCACCGCCTTCCCATGAGTGTTAACACGCAAACTCACAGTGGCTGGTTGGTGCATCGTCGCGATTCACTACCGACTGCGTAGCGTTTTCGCGTTCACTTACCGTTGCGGGGGCAGCATCGGCCTTGATAACGTAAGTATTTGTTTTTAAATACTTATTTATCGCACCAATTTCCCGTTTAACCGGCCTTCCTGAAGGAAAGCCGGCACCCTTTGCCGTCTCCGTACAATCATCGCTGACGGATAGCGTGTTGTCCGGATGCCCTGATGTTAGCACGCACTACGCGGCCGCACACAACTGCTAAATTACATTCACTATTCGCCGTTAGCAGTTGACTTGATGGATTTTTTACAACTATAGTGCCGTCATGGAAGCAGAGCTCAAATCGCTCGAAGACAAGCTGGCGCAGATCGTCAAACTATGCCGGCAGCTACGGGAGGAAAACCACCAGTTACGTCAGGAAGTGGCGACGGCGCTCAATGCCAATCGCCAACTCGAAGACAAAATCGGCGGCGCCACCAAGCGTCTTGAATCCCTATTGCAGCAAATACCCGAAGACGCGACATGAGCGCCGCCGACGCAAAAGACGCTAAGGACGCTAAGGACGCTAAGGACGCCAAGGGACTGCAAATCACCATCATGGGACGCAACTTTCGCGTCGCATGCAAGGATGA
>VFLF01000284.1 GCA_009885185.1 Nitrosomonadales bacterium
CCACAGCACCCACCACGTCACCGTGTGCGCGCCGTACTTGTCAGAGAACCAGCCACCCATGGCGCGCAGCACGCCGCCCGGGATGCTGAATCCTGCCGCAAGCAGCGCCGCCATCTGAATATCGAAGCCGTATTCGGAGATGTAATACTTGGTCATCCACAGCGACAACGCGACGTAGCCGCCGAACACGATGGAGTAATACTGGCTGTAACGCCACACTGTCGGGTCTTTCAGCACCATCAACTGTTCTTTCACTGTTACCTTGGCGGCATCCGCGGTGTGCGCCGGGTTGGTGTAGGTAAAGAACCAGAACGCGATCGCCGTGATCGTCATCAGCACCGCATACACCTTCGGCACCATGGCCCATCCGTACGCCACCACGATGGTGGGCGCCACCAGCTTGGTCACGGCGGCGCCGGTATTTCCCATGCCGAAGATGCCCATCGCGAAGCCTTGCCGCTTTCGGGGAAACCAGCGCGCGCAGTAGGATATGCCGACGGTAAACGAGCCGCCCGCCACGCCGACGAACAGGCCGGTAACCAGAAAATGCCAGAACTGCGTGCCCCAAGAAATCATCCAGATCGGAATCACCGTGGACAGCATCAGAACAAAAAACACGATGCGCCCGCCGAAACGATCCGTCCACATGCCCAGCGGCAGACGGATCAGCGAGCCCGTGAGCACCGGTGTGGCAATCAGGATGCCGAACTCGGTTTCATTCAGGCCCAACGTCTGCTTGATGGGGATGCCAATGACGGCGAACATCATCCACACCATGAAGCACACGGTGAAAGCGGTGGTGCTTGCCGTGACCACTGACCATTGTTGGTACTTCTCCGACGCCATGCTTTTTTCTCCCTTAACCGTTTGACGCGAGTGAGTCTAGTCGGCAGGCGTCGGCGAGCCTTGATCCAAATCAACCAACGAGATACTGAAATCCGGCTTCGCACATGGGGGCGGAAATCATGCCGATTCCGGGCAGTCCAGGCCTTGATCCAGATCAGATAAAAATTATGCGTCCATGCTATTTTTATCCACGAAATAACACGGGAGGCATTATGAAAATGGCGTTCGTTGTTTGCAATGACTACGTCGATTTGCAAGTCATGAATATACTCAAGACTCTGAACATCGACTACTACACGCGTTGGGAGGACGTAAAGGGCAAGGGACGCGACACCGAGCCGCACATCGGCTTGGGCACATACGCCAGCACGAATTCGGCGTTAATGATCGCGTTCGAGGACGAAGCGCCGCTCGCGGCATTGATCGCGTCGATCACCGCCGCCAATGAAAAAGCGCGCCGCACCGATGAGCGCATACGGCTGTTTCAGCTGCCGATGGAACTCATGGTGTAGTCAGCGGCTGCCGGCAAAACCCGTGAAGCGCAAGGGTGGCCGGTTAACGGCCAAACCACGCCGGCGCAATGCGACAGAAAAAGCCTTCGACAGCCATTGCACCCGGATACAGGGCGTGAAATATTCCAAATAAACCAACCGTGGCGATCACACCAGCGACCGCAAGCCGCACACCCCTATGCCTTAATGCCCCTTGCAAGCAGCGAACCGAACCGCTGATCAATAGCATATTCGGCAGTGTACCCAAACCAAATGCCAGCATCACCAGCGCGCCTTGCGCTGCGCTGCCGGTGCTCAATGCCAACAACAGTAGCGCATGCACCATGCCGCAGGGCAGCCATCCCCACACCACACCACACCCCAAGGCCTTGGCGGCGCTGTCCACCGGAAGCACCCATTGCGCCAAGGGCTGAACATGCCGCCACACCACGCTGCCCGCCGCTTCCAATCCGCGTATCAGTGGCGACACGCCCGCCAGATAAAGCGCCATCAACACCAGCATCAGTCCGGCGGCAGTCATGAACACCTGCTGCAGCGGCAGCCATCCGCGAAACAGCAATCCCGCCTGTCCCGCCGCGCCCGCCAAGGAGCCCGCCAGCGTATAACTCAGTATGCGGCCCGCGTTGTACGACAGGACGTAAATCCCGCGCGGCGCGGCGCCGTGCGAATTCCCGTTCAAAAAACACGCAATGCCTCCGCACATCGCGGCGCAATGCACGCCGCCCAACAGGCCCGCCATGAACGCGGCCAGCGCCAGCGTTTCCAACCAGCCGGTCATGATGTCATTCGCTACCCGGTTGCGTTATTTCCGTGACTGACGGTTATATAACCCGCGAATACTTCTGCTGCTCTTGAGACTTGCGCAGATAAGCGTCGAACACCATGCAGACATTGCGCACGAGCATGCGCCCCTTGGGCAGCACCGTGATCCAGTGCTCGTCAACCTCCACCAAGCCGGCCTGTTCAAGCGCCGCCAGCTCGTTCAGCTCAGTTAAAAAATATTGTTTAAAATCAATAAGATATGATGCCTCCAGATTTTCCATGGAAACCATGAAGTTGCACATCAAACTCTGGATTACCGCGCGGCGAACCAGATCATCCGCCGACAATTCCATGCCGCGCGCTATCGGCAGGCGGTCGCGGTCGATGCTGTCGTAGTAGGCATCCAGCGCATGATGATTCTGGCTGTAGGTGGGGCCGATCTGCCCGATGGAAGACACGCCCAGGCCCACCAGATCGCACTGCGCGTGCGTGGAGTACCCCTGAAAGTTGCGATGCAGACGGCCCTCGCGCTGCGCCACCGCCAGGGCATCGTCCGCGCGCGCAAAATGATCCATGCCGATATAAACGTAGCCTGCTGCGGTGAGGCGTTCCACTGCCAGACCGAGAAGCTTCAACTTGGTGTCAGGCGGCGGCAAATCCTCATCGCGTATACGCCGCTGCGGTTTGAAGCGCGCCGGCAGATGCGCATAGTTGTAGACGGCAATGCGATCGGGATTGGCCGCGATCACGCGCGCCAGCGTGCGATTGAACGTCAGCACGTTCTGCTTCGGCAGACCGTAAATCAAATCCACGTTAATCGACTGGAATTCTTCGCAGCGGGCGGCCTCGATCACCGCCAGCGTCTGCGCCTCGCTTTGCACCCGGTTGACCGCCTGCTGCACCTCGGGGTCGAAATCCTGCACGCCGAGGCTGACGCGGTTGAATCCCATCCGGCGCAAGGCCGCCATGCCGGAGGCGTCGACCGTGCGCGGATCGATCTCGATCGAATATTCGCCGTCGGGCGCAAAGTCAAACTCGCCGCGCAACAGGCCGAACAACCGGGCCAGATCCTCGATGTCGTGAAAGGTGGGCGTACCGCCGCCCCAATGCATCTGTTCAACGCCGCGATCACGCCCGAACTGTTCGCTCTGCATGCGGATTTCCCGCGTCAGATACTCGAGATACCGCCGCCCCTTGGCGCGATCCTTGGTGGCGATCTTGTTGCAAGCGCAGTAAAAACACAGCGTGCTGCAAAACGGCAGATGCACGTACAGCGACAGCGGACGCCGGATTCCGCCGGTATTGCGTCTGGTCACCCAGGATTGGTAGGCATCGGGACCGAAGGCGTCGGTAAATCGATCCGCTGTCGGGTACGAGGTGTAGCGCGGGCCGTTGCGATCCAGCCTGCGGATCAGGTCGGGATCAAACTCCGTGTTAGGTTGATGCATGGTGGCAACCCCCTCCGTCGTTGAGGTTTTTCTGATTGGCGCTCAGTGTCGCATCACGACGCGCGCAGGACTTGATCCACGTCAACCGGCCATACACTCACGGCGAGCCGTCCTGCCCGGCGTTGCGCTGCAATAAACAGGTCAATGCACTGGAGGCAGCCGCCACAAACCAGAACATGAAAAAACCGACGGTATAGACCGCCGTACGGCTCCAGTCGAGGGTGTTGCCCAAGACATGCAAGTCCATCGGATCAAACAGCGTAAAGAAAATGCCTTCCGCCACGCCGCCCACCAGAAAGGACGGCCACAATATCCACATCGCGCATTTCATGGTCTACCTCCACACGCTATCGTGGCGCCAGATCCAAGACGCCGGGTCCCGGTACGGCCACGTCACCGGTCAGCCGCCAGGTGCGCCCGGCATCCTCCAGGATCACCTGCCAGCGCCCGGGCGCGAGCGGCGGAAATGCCGCCACATAAGAGGAGGATTGCCCGCCCGCGTGAGCCGGCGTCAGCGGCAGCGCCCTGTCGAGTGACGTGCGCCCATGATGCGCCAGGCGTAACACCAGTGGCGCGGACACCGCAGCGCCGCTCCCGAACGCCACCGTGACGCGGCTGAAATCCGCCGCGAGCGTCACCCGCGCCCGATAACCGAGTTGGCGCGCCAGCGCATCCCGGGATAACGTTTGATTGATCGCCAGCCCGCGTTTGTAATAATCATCGGCTACCAAGCCGTCATTGGTGACTACCGCGAGCCAGGTGGTGATAATCCCCGCTACCACTACAGCTGCCGGGCCGGCCATCAACAGCCACGGCCAGGGTTCGCGGTACCAGCGGTTCAGGGTTGTTGCCTGCGTGTTCATGGCGCCCTCGTCATTTAATAAAAAACCGTGATTTTTCGTCGGCCCGTATCGCAGGCTGCTCGGCATCTTCGACGTGAAACTGGATATTGTGTGACCCGGGTTTGATATTCTCCGGATCGACCCGCACGGTCACCGCGATCGCCTGTGTGGTAGCGCCGGCGACCGCCACCGGCGCCGACGGCGTCACTTGCATCCCGTGCAAGCCGCTGGCGTGGATGACATAGCGGCGCGCGCGTTCATCGGTATTCATGATCTGCAACTGATAGACGTTTTCGACCTTGCCGTCGCGCGTTTCGCGCATCAGCGTCCCGCGGTCGCGGATCACATCCACCTTGAGTGACGAACGCAAATACAGCGCGGCCATCAGCGCCGACGCCATAACCGCCAGCAACGCCGCATACACCAGCACGCGCGGCCGCAGCACCCGCTTCACCATCTGCGGCGGCGACAGACTCTCCCGCAGCGCATTTTCGGTGGAATACCGAATCAGGCCGCGCGGGTAACCCATTTTGTGCATCACCTGATTGCAACCGTCCACGCACGCGGCGCAGCCGATGCACTCGTATTGCAGCCCCTGGCGGATATCAATGTCCGTGGGGCACACCTGCACGCAGATGCCGCAATCCACGCAGTCGCCCAGCCCCTTCGCCTTGTGATCCACGCTCCTGCCGCGCGATCCGCGCGGATCACCGCGCTGTGCGTCGTAGGTGATGATCAAGCTATCCTGATCGAGCATCGCGCTCTGAAAACGCGCATACGGGCACATGTATTTGCATACCTGCTCGCGCATCCAGCCGGCATTGCCGTAGGTCGCGAAACCATAAAACAGTATCCAGAACGTTTCCCACGGGCCTAGCGCCCAGCCTGACAATTCGCCGATCAGGGTTCTGATCGGCGTGAAATAGCCGACAAAGGTGAAGCCTGTCCACAAACCGATGGCAATCCACAGCGCGTGCTTGAGCGCCTTGCGCGCCGCCTTGCTTGCGGTCAGCGATCCGCTGTCGAGCTTCATGCGTTGCGCGCGATCGCCCTCCACCTTGCGCTCTATCCACATGAAGATTTCGGTATAAACCGTTTGCGGACAGGCGTAGCCGCAGAACAAACGCCCCCCCACCGCGGTAAATAAAAACAGCGACAGCGCGGAAATCACCAGCAGAGCAGCGAGAAAAATAAAATCCTGCGGCCAGAACACGATGCCGAAGATGTAGAACTTGCGCGCGGCCAGATCAAACAGCACCGCCGGACGCGCATTCCAGGTCAGCCACGGCAGCCCGTAAAACAACAGTTGCGTCGCCACCACCACCGCCCAGCGCCAGCGGGCGAACCATCCCTGCACCGCGCGCGGGTAGATCTTCTTGCGAACCTCGTAAAGTGAGGTTTCGACGTCGGCGCCCCCGCCACCAGCGCTGCTTTCCGCGGGCTGAACCGCTTTCAGCGGCACCACCCGTGTCATGGCGCACTCATCGAAGGAAGAGCACCCCTACTGCGTAAGCCCATAGACATAGGCCGTCAGCAGGTGAATTTTGCCCTCGTCGAGAAACCCCTTGTGCGCCGGCATGGCGCCACTGCGACCCAAGACGATGCTTTCAAGGATCGCCGTATTCGTCCCGCCATGCAGCCAGATATCATCGATCAGATTCGGCGCGCCGAGCTGCGGATTTCCCGTGCCTTTGGCGGTGTGGCAGGCCGCGCAAACCGTGTCAAAGTTTTCCTTGCCGCGCGACGCGCGTATGCCGTCGAATGCGCGCCCGCTCAGACGAAACACATAATGCATCACGTCGCGTGCCCCCTCCTCGCCCCCCAGCGCCGCGCCCATGGGCGG
>VFLF01000683.1 GCA_009885185.1 Nitrosomonadales bacterium
AGATAAACACAGATGAAAACCTAACACGTCATACCCGCGAAGGCGGGTATCCATAAGGCGTCTCAAGTGACACTGTGTTATGGGTTCCCGCCTGCGCGGGAACGACGATGGAGGGGGTAATCTGTGTTCATCTGCGGTTCATCGACGTTGACGTTTATTCCGCCTTGATTCCCACTTCATCCCCCAGCTTGCGCATGGTCACGATGTAATCGCGAACCATGGTTTCAAACGGCACGGGCGCGCTGGACACCGGCTCCGCGCCCAGCCCGTGCAGGCGTTCGCGCATTTCCGGCAGTTTGAGTATGCGCGCCATTTCGTTCGACACCTTGGTGCGTATCGCCAGCGGCGTGCCTGCCGGTGCGAACACGCCGAACCAGTCGTCGCCTTCGTAACCGGGCAAGCCCGCCTGCGCGATGCTGGGTATGCCCGGCAGGAAGCGCGCGCCCGCGGGCGATGTGGTTACGAGAATTTGCAGTTTCCCAGAGCGCGCGAGTGGAATCGCGTTCGGCCCCGGCGCAAACGCGTACAGCACGCGCCCCGCCATGGCATCAAGCACCGCTTCGGGCGTGCCGCGAAACGCCACATGGTCGGCCTTGATTTTCGCCAGATGCGCCACGGCGGCGGCGTGCATGTGCGCGGTGCTGCCCACGCCCGCCGAACCGTAAAGTATTCCCTTCGGCTCTTTTTTCGCGTAGGCGATCAGTTCTTTCAGCGAACCGAAGCCGTGCGACGGCGACACAACCATAAAGCTCGGCGAGCGCGCCATTTGGCCGACGCCGGTGAAATCCTTGTTCACGTCGTACGGCAGATTGCGGTCGATGGCGGCACGCACGGCGAATGCACTCGCCACCGCCAGAAAGGTGCGGCCATCGGGCTTTTGCTGCGTGACATGCTGCGAACCCACCACGCCGCCCGCACCCACGCGGTTATCGACAATGACGCTGACTTTCCATGCCTCGCCCATGTGTTTGGCGATCAGGCGCATGATGACATCGGTGCCGCCTCCTGCCGAGAACGGGACGACGAAGCGCACCGGCTGCGTCGGGTAATTGGCGGCAGTTTCGGCTTGCGCAAAGGCGAATACGGGCATCAGGAACGCAGCCGCCAGTAGCAGCCTGCCACTCAAACAATAACGTTTAGCTTCACGCATGATCATTTCCCCGATTAAGGAATGTAAACCCACAAATCCAGCATCACCACCGCGCCCGGCACCGCCAGCGCCGGCACTTCTATGGCCGAGAACGGTAAATGTTGACCGGGCAAATACCGATCCCACACCTGCCACGCCGCACTGAAATCCGCCAGGTTCGTATGAAACTGCTGCGCACGCACCACGTTGGCAAGCGACGTGCCGGCCTTGGCGCAGATACGTTGCGCCTGCGCGAGCATGTGCTCCATTTGCAACTGCACCGCGCTCCCGAAATACGGCTGGCGCGCATCGATACGCGCACTCGCAGACAGAGCGCCGCCTTTGTCCACCGCCATCAACCCGGACAAAAACAGCAAGTCACCCGCGAGTATCGCCTGCACATGACCACCAAACGCCATGGGCACACCGGCGTCGATCACCTGCTTTTTCGTTTTGCCGCCGCGCCTGACGCTGATGGTGTTGATTTCAATGCGCCCGGTTTCGCAGATAAAACCCGGATTGGACGTGGTGATGACAGTGGTCGCGGGTGGCGCTTTGGGAAAATGTTTCGCCCACACCTCATTAAACGCCGGCACGTCGTCGATATCGCGCAGATAAACCTGCGCTTTGACCACTTCCGCCAGCGTGTTGCCCACCGTCGCCAGCGCAGGCTTTAATTTGCGCTCGATGATGAATTCGGTTTCGAGCTTGATCGGCAAGCCTTTCCACAGATGCCCCGCCGGCATGCGCGCCGCCGGGTCTATCGGGCCTTCCTCGGTCTTGAACGCCTCGGCGGTCTGCCCCGCCACGAATACGTAGTCGCCGCAGGTCAGCACCGGGCTGTAACCCGATGTCGCGTGTACCGGCAGATTCGCCGGACGATGCTGCGCCACCGTGAAATCTTTGCCGGGAATTACGGCCATCATCTGCACTTCCATGTTCTGCCCGGCCAGCAGAAATTTCTGGTGCAGGTTCGACGTACTCGGCGGCACGTGGCCGCCAAAAAACTCGCGCCGCACCTCGTGATACGCGGGCACCACGGGGCCACTGGTGTAATACTGATCCACGCGCACCACATGCTTACGGTCACTGCCGCCGGCCTTCAACACCTTGTCGAAGTTGGCGAAAATGCGTCGTGCTTCTTTTTTGGTTTTGGGCGCGCCGTGACGCGGCGCGGCCGCATCCAACACCTCCGGCGCCATGCCGCTGACAAAATCCGCCGTACCCTTGTGCCCGGTGGCGAATATCCAGCGCCCCGCACGCACCCCGGGCGCGTAGCGGATGCCGCCCGGTTCGATGGTTACCGGCAGCAGCGGCGCCACAACGGATGTTGAACGCGTTGATTTGTTGCGTGCGGGCATGGGATCAGGTTCTCTTATGAAAGGTGCGAAGCGCTTGAATTCTACCTCCGCAGGGAGGCGTTCCCCGCCATGTGTCAACACAATTTAGCCATTGAATTAACTTGTCTTTGGCAGCCAAACCGGGCAAAATTTTGCAGTCGAACAAACACGCAGCATCATCTTCCTGTTCCGCTTAAGCTCTGCCTGCAAGCAATCGGGGATACGCAGCGTCGAATTACTCCAAGTATTTGTTTTAATTCAATTTTTATAATCCAAAAGACCAGCAACACAGGAGAGCGTAATGGCAAACGTCGGCATGGTGGGACTCGATTGGCAAGAGCGGATCAACTGGGACCGGCTGCGCAAGCACCGTCTGGAGCGCGCGCGTGAGCGCATGAAGGCGCACGGGCTGGGCGCGATGCTACTGATGTACGACGAGAACGTGCGTTATGTAACCAGCACTCTCACCCCCGGCTGGAACCGCTTGAAGCCTGGCCTGCGCTACGCCATGTTGTGCGGCGACGATGCGCCAGTGCTGTTCGAACAGGGCGACATTGGCGTGCATATCGCCAAGCATTCGCCGTGGATTCCTAAAGAAAACATCAAGTATTCCTACGCCTGGATCAAGGGCGCGGCGGGTGCGGCCTCGCTGCAACAGGTCGGCAAGTTCGTCAACGGCGTGAAGCAGGCGATGAAAAAAGCCGGCGTCGATGGCCAGAAGCTCGGTGTCGATTTCATCGACATCAACATGATTCAGGTGTTCAAGGACAACAAGATCGACTGGGTGGACGGCATGACGCCGATGATGGAAGCCCGTGCGGTCAAAAATCAGGACGAGCACGAGTGCATGCGCCAGGTCGGTGCCATCGGCGACGCCGCGCACTGGGAGTTCATGCGTTTCCTCAAGCCAGGCCTCACCGAAAACCAGTTGACCGCGCACATCATGAAGTTCCTCTACGACATTCCGGGCATGGAAGACGTGGAAGACGTAATCGTGTCCTCGGGTCTAAACACATGGCCGAACTGGCGCAACTTCTCCGACCGCATCATCAAGCCGGGCGACATGGTGTTCATGGACCTGGCTGCGCTGACGTGGAACGGCTACAAGTCGTGCTACTACCGCACCTACATGGTGGGCCGCGAGCCGAATCAGGAGCAAAAAGATTACTACGCAACAGCGCTGGGCTGGCTCTACGACTCGATCAAGGCGGTCAAAGTCGGCGTCACCACCCGCGACATCGCCATGAAATGGCCGTCGGCAAAAGAAACCTGGGGCTATGAAGAAGAAGACCAGGCGGCAGCCAACCTGTGGGGGCATGGCCTCGGTCTTGCGCAGTACGACCAGCCGGTGATTTCCCGCATCTGGTCGCTGGATCATCCGATCGAGATCAAGGAAGGCATGGTGTTCGCGCTTGAAACCCAGCACGGCAAGACGCATCAATGGGGTGTGCGCATCGAGGAAATGCTGATCGTCCACAAGGACAGCGTCGAGATCGTTTCGAACTTCCCGGTCGAGCAGATCACGGTTGTCGATCCGATGCCGGGCTATTGCAATTACGGCAAGCTGCCGGGACGGTAATCCGGCCCTGCTTTGCCTGACCCGGCCGGCGGGCGCCCGCGTCCCCGGCCGCTTTTTTTATTGGCGGGCAGCGGTTAGCCGCTGTCCTCCTGCACGCATGACACGATTCAAAGTTCACCCATGGCATCAGTAATGAAAACCGCGGCGCTCGCAGCGCCGCGGCGTTTCGGCATCGTCTCGCGGCCATTGCCGGTCGCGGGGCCGGGTGAAGTGCTGATTCGCACTGCCGCCACTGCGGTCTGCCATACCGA
>VFLF01000574.1 GCA_009885185.1 Nitrosomonadales bacterium
ATCTCGAAACCCTCAAGGCGCTCGAATCCGACATGCGCGCCAAATTGACCGACGCCGGTTCGGAGGCCGCCGGCAGCAAGTCACCCGCCGAATTCGCGGCGCTCATCAAGTCCGAGATCCCGCGGTGGGCGAAGGTGATCAAGGATGCCGGCATCAAGGTGGAGTAAATGGAAGCGCACCTGCGTGCTGCACGAACCGTACAAACAGGAGATGGCCATGTCAGTACAATTGAACCGCAGAAAGCTGGCTAAAGCCGGGGTGGGGATCTCGGCACTGGGTGGTCTACCCGGCGGCGCTTACGTCGGCTCGGCACTGGCCGCAGATGCCAAAGTCCGGTTGGCATTCGCGTTGCGTAGCGCGCACCAAAGCATGTTGTGGCTTGGGACAGAAACCGGCCTGTTCAGGAAGCAGGGGCTCGAGGTGAGTTTCCCGGCTATGGAAACGGGTGGCCCCAAGGCCGTCGCGGGGCTGGTGAGCGGCGATTGGGATTTTTGTTCCACCGGCACCGTTCCGGTTGCGGAGAATTTTCTCAACGGCGGCGACGTGGTTACTTTACTAAGGGCAACTCTTGAACATCAATTGGTATTTATCGCAGCGAGACGCGAGCACACAACTCTCGGCCATCTCGATGGGAAGCGAATAGGCACGACCGCGGAAAGCGGCTCCGGACAAACCGGGGTAATACTCCGTCTCACGTTGAAAAAAGTCGGCGCGACCGCAGCATATGTGGGCATGAGAGGGTTTGAGAGCATCTACGCGGCGCTGGCCAAAGGGGAGATCGATGCCGGTATCCTGCCCATACACTTGCGCATTTCCGGTGAGAGGGAGCACGGCTGGAACATTTTTGAATTGGCCAGTTGGGAAGGCGGCTATGTTCCGTCGGTTTTTGCCACCACGCGAAAATTGATTGCCTCGAACCGCGATCTCGTGATGCGCACGGTGCGAGGGGTCGTTGAGACCATACACGCTTTCAAGACGCAACCCGACGTGTATATCCCGTTGCTGCAACGATTCCTGAATATCAATGACCGGAAGATCGCGGAAGATTTGTACAGATTCTACGTACCGTTGTTTCCGCAAGCCCCGCGCGTGGCATTGGCAGAAGCAATACAGTCTTTGAGGGATAACTTCTCCCAAAAATATCCCGCTGCGCAAAAGCTGCAAGAGTTGGATTTTGTGGATTCGTCGTTCATCGATGAACTGGAACAAAGCGGGTTCATCAAACGGCTATACGGCGGAGATGCCAGGCGCTGATGTAATGCAAGAGCTGCATCTGGCGCACCCATGCCGCTAGGCGCACCGCGCCGAAATCGGCGTTCTTGTCGTTTCAGCAAGAGTAGGGTGGGCACGTTCTTTGTGCCCACGCATTGCGGAGCTTCCAGGTTTAGTCGCGCGGGCAAAACAAAGAACGCCCTTCGACTAGCTCAGGACGGGTTTTGCCCACCCGATCAGACTGCCAACAGCCGACGTTGGTAATCAGGCGCCTTGTCCTTGTGGCCACACAAAATCAGGGCGCAGGCCTTCATGGACAGGACGGCCATCATTCGGCTTGGGTACGCCGGTGGCGAGGTCATAGAAGGCATGATAGGTCGCGGGCAGTTTTTTGGCGTCATAGCCCATCAGGTTCGGCACCACGACGCGAATGCGTTTCTGTTTGTCGTCCAGCATGATGGGGGTGCCGCAGGTTTCGCACACACACAACTCAAGCGGGCCATTCGGATTCTTGCTGTTGAACGGCATGCGTTTCAGGCTGCCGGCGCCTGCAACGGCGAGATCACCATGTTTGAAAAACACCACATGCGTCGTCGGTTGCTGGGTGACACCCTTGCAGACCGAGCAATGACAGGTGTGATTGTCTATCGGATCCTGGTCGGAATGTGTTTGATGATGCGCGCATCCGCCTTCGTATTTGTGTGACATGACTCGCCTCCTCAGGGGTTGTGGCCGGTAGGGATTTACATACTTACATGACCGGGCTGGTTCGGCAATGCCTTGGCTATTCAGTCAAAAAACCGGCGCGGCTACCCGAGCGCGCGGGCCAGCGCGGCGGCGCCCTGCGCCAGGGCGCGCTGCACGGCGTCCGAGTGGGGGCCGGAGCGTATGAAGCCGTGGGGGAGGCCTTCGCAAACCGTTAGCGTGCGGGCCACGTTCGCCTCGGTCAATTTCCGCGCAAGGGCGCGGCTGTCGTCGATCAGAGGATCAAGGTTGCCGACGATGAGATGTGCCGGGGGCAGACCCGACATCGGCGCGGTGAGCGGCGCCACGCGCCAGTCCGTGCGTTGCGCCGGCGTGCCGAGATAGTTGGCCCACATCCAGTCCATCTGCGCGGCGGAAAGTCCGTAGGCGCCGGTGCCGAGTTGCGCCCATGATGGCGTGGTGTTGTCCGTAGAGTAGACGCCATACATCAGCAATAGGAACGACAGCGGTGACGCGCCGCTATCGCGCAGCGCAAGCGCCGTGGCGAGGGCAAGATTGGCGCCCGCAGAATCACCGCCAACCGCAATCCGTGACGCATCAATGCCGAGCGCAGCACCTTCCCGCGCGGCGTAACGCACCGCGGCGAGCATGTCGTCGAACGCGGCGGGAAACCGGTGCTCCGGCGCAAGCCGATAGCCGACGGATAACACCGCCACGCCGCTGCCGCGCGCGAGTTCACGCAGCATCGCGTCCCACGCCGTGAGCGTGCCCAGCGCGAAACTGCCGCCGTGCGCATAGACGATGAGCGGCGGACGCACCACGCTATCGGGAAGATAAAGCCGGCATGGCACCGCGCTATCGGGGCAGGGAATGGCGAGGTCACGCTCCCGCGCGAGCGGCACAGAGCCTTCGTTGAGTACCGCGCCGATGCGCTCGCTCATGTCGCGGCAGTCCGCCAGCGGCGCGGATGCGGGGCTCAGCGGGCGCAAGCCGCGCGACTTCAGGTGTTCGGCAAGTGCGGCGAGGCCCGCGTCGAGCATCGGGGGCACGTTGCTAGTGTAGTGCTTCGTAGTTAACGAGACATTCCCTCCCCTTGAAGGCATAGGTATCTACACATCTTTTCATGGCCCGTGCCGGTTTGGGAAGACAAATTGTGCATATAGTTTGAGTTGATCGACATCATAATGTTCAAGCAAGGTCAGCGTCGAGAGCAGCAAC
>VFLF01000632.1 GCA_009885185.1 Nitrosomonadales bacterium
ATGATGCCGATGGCGTTGGCGCCCACGCATTGCGCCGCAGATTTAAATAACACTTCGACCGATGGGCGGTGGCGATTCACCGGCTCGCCGTCGGACAGCGCGGTCACGTAGTTTGCGCCGCTCTTGCGCACCAGCAGATGATGATCGCCCGGCGCGATGTAGGCATGGCCGGGCAGTATGCGTTCGCCGTCAACGGCTTCCTTCACGCTGATCTTGCACAGACTGTCGAGGCGCTGCGCGAAGCTGCGGGTAAAACCCGCCGGCATGTGTTGCGTGATAACGATTCCCGGCGCGTCGGGCGGCATCGGCAGCAGCACTTCCTTGATGGCCTCGGTGCCGCCGGTCGAGGCGCCGATGATGATCAGTTTTTCAGTACCGGCGCGCGAGCCTAACGCCAGCACCGGCCTCGGCTTGCTGGTGGACGGCGCCGCCGGCTTGCGCACACGAGCCGTCGCCGCAAGTCGAACCTTTTCGATGATCTCGCCGGCCCCGGCCTGCATGCCCTTGCTGACATCCAGCTTGGGCTTTGCGACAAAATCCACCGCGCCCAGTTCCAGCGCGCGCAGCGTGGTATCGGCGCCCTGCTGCGTCATGGTCGATACCATCACCACCGGCATCGGACGCAGGCGCATCAGCTTTTCCAGAAAGTCGATGCCGTCCATGCGCGGCATTTCAACATCGAGAGTCAGCACATCAGGATTCAAATTGCGGATCATGTCACGCGCCACGATCGGATCGGGCGCTGCACCCACCACCATCATGTCGGGCTGGCGATTGATGATTTCCGTCAGCAGGCTGCGTATCAGCGCGGAATCATCAACGATCAGCACCTTGATGCGCCCACTGGGTAGGGAAGATGTAAGTATTTGTTTTTGCACGTTTTTTCCTTACGTGAATAACTCAATATCACCGCTTTCCGGCACCTGCATCAGACGCTGACGGTAGGCGGTTTCCCGTTCCAGCATGGTGTCGTTGTGCAGGCTGCGTAGCCGCTTCACGAGTACCCGCCCATTGGCCGGAAAGTAATACACCTTGCGCGGGTGCCCAGCGGCCAGATCACGCGCCGCGATACGAATGCTTTCCGTACGCAAAAATTCTTCCACGAAGGCCGCATTCTTGTGACCGACATTGGCTTGCACCAAGCCGGGCAGCACGTTGCCGCCGCCGAACACCTTGGCCTCCAGGTTCTCGCGCCGCGCGCCGAGTTTGAGCAAGTGGCCGATCAGCACTTCCATCGCATAGGTGCCGTAGCGCGCGCCGATGGATTCGCCACCGGCGGCTTCGCGGTCAGGCAACATGAAATGATTCATGCCGCCGACGCCCGTGCGCACATCGCGGATGCACGCCGCCACACAGGAACCCAGCACGGTCACCAGCAGCATGTTGCGCGTGCAGACGAAGTATTCTCCGGGCAGCAGCTTGGCGGCGTCGATATCATGATCGCGATCACGATACAGGTTGCGCGCAAAACACTCCCGCGCCGGCGAACTGGCGAGCTCATCGGGCACCGATCGCTGCTTGCCCAACACCTGCCGCGAAGCCGACATCATCGCGGAACACTCCCCGCCAAACCATACACCGTCTTGCCGCGCAGTTTGAATAAATGCGTCGCGTTGTGAAAACTCTCCGAATGCCCGGCGAACAGCAATCCGTCGGGCTGCAACAGCGGCGCGTAGCGTTCCAGGATCGCCAACTGCGTCGGCTTGTCAAAATAGATCATTACGTTGCGACAGAAAATAAAGTCAAGCGGTCCGCGCACCGGCCAGCCACTTTCGAGCAAATTGATCTGGCGGAAGGTAATCAGTTTTCGCAACTCCTCGCGCACCCTCACCTTGCCGGCGTTGGCGCCGCTGCCGCGTTTAAAAAACCGCTTCAGACGGTCCGCGTCGAGTTTTTCCACGCGATCGTCGGTGTAGACGCCCGCTTCTGCTGTCGCCAGCACATTGGTGTCCACGTCGCTGGCCAATATGCGCACCGGCGGATTGAAGCTGTTAAAGGTTTCGACCGCGGTCATGGCGATGGTATAAGGTTCTTCACCGGTCGACGCCGCCGAGCACCAGATAGTCTGCGGGTGTGCCGCGCCCTTGCGCCGAAGGTGCTGCGCGAATATCGGAAAATGATGCGCCTCACGAAAAAACGCCGTGAGATTGGTGGTCAGCGCGTTGGTGAAGGCCTCGCACTCCGCGGCATCCCCCGAATCGACGATATCCAGGTATTGATCGAAGCTCTCCAACCCCAACTGCCGCAGCCGGCGCGTCAGCCGGCTGTAGACCATATCGCGCTTGGCCGGCGACAGTGAAATGCCGGCATAGCCATATATCAGTTGCCGCACCCGGTCAAAGTCCCGCTCGTGAAAATCAAAATCGCGAATACGCGACTGTTCAACCGCTGCCGTGAGTACCATGACTATTGTCTCTTTTCTGCACAATCCGTTAGTGGAAGCCGCGCTGTCCGCCCACAGCAATCAATTCCGTGCCCTCAAGTGCCGGCATCGTTGCGTTGTTCCGATAGAGCATTATGATTATCGGCAGACATGGGCTAAAGCTCGGAAAACAGCCCTGTTCCGCGCCTTTCTTCGGAGAAAGAAGTTACAGATATATATCGGCTGCAAAGTGCAAATGCTTAAGCCTTTGCGTGTCCAGACTTGCAAGTCCTGCCGACGGCGGTCGGGCGGCCTCAACCGCCGCCCAGCCGCCGCCTGTTGTCTAAAACTCCTGCCAATCGTCCTCGGCACCGACGGCCTTCTTGGCTTGTGAGGCATTGGCCGCCGATCGGCGCGCTGGCTGTGGTTTAGCCGCAGGCTTGGCCGGCAGGCGCGCCACGTTCGCCGCACGCTGCGGACTGCGCCGCTCGGCGTTTGAAGGGGCATGTGTCTCCTGCTCAAGCCGGAACTGCGCCACCGACTGCACCAGATTGCCCGCCTGCTCCTGCATCGACTCAGCCGCAGCGGCGGCCTGCTCCACCAGCGCGGCGTTCTGCTGCGTCACTTCGTCCATCTGCGTGATCGCCTGGTTCACTTGTTCGATACCCGACGATTGCTCCAGACTGGCCGCGGTGATCTCGGCCATGATGTCGGTCACGCGCTTCACCGAAGTAACGATCTCGTCCATGGTCTGCCC
>VFLF01000488.1 GCA_009885185.1 Nitrosomonadales bacterium
ACGCTTACTGCCTTCTCGCGGCGACACACGGCGCGCAATCGGCGCCAGATCAGCAATATCACACAGCTTAGCGCCGAACTCGCGCATGGTGACATCCGGTGGACGATGCGCGAGTTCATCCGGCGTGCGCAGGTGCCTGGGCTTGGCAAGATGCGCCGACATGTGCGCGCCAAGCCAGCGGTTGCGCGCCACCAGCCGGTTGCCGAACAGACTGCGCGACTCGTTGTAATCCGCCAGCGCGGTTGCAAGATCACCATCGGCTGCAAGCAAGGCATCGATCAAATACTGCGCATCCAGCGCGGCCTTGGTGGTGCCCATGCCCGCATGCGGTCGCCCGACAAACGCAGCATCGCCCAACAGCGCCACCCGGCCGTGCGCGATGCGCGGTGATGCGCAATCAAAGATCGCCTGAAAAAACGGCTGCTGGGTGAGATCCACCGTGTCCGCGATCTGCGGCGCGAAGTGACTGCGCGAGAAAGTGCGCATCTCGTCGATGAATTCCCGGCGTATCAAATGCGGCGGGATCGACACGCCGTGGCATTTGCCGGGGGCGTCGGTGCAGAGCTCAGTGAGTTTTTCCGGCAGCACCGGGTGATACCACACGAAGTTGGTGCGGCGGTGTCCGACGCGCGTATCGTCGTCCTGCCCCGGCACCGGATAGGTGAGCATGTATTCGCCTTCGGGCAGGCAGAAGGTGTGTATGGGCACAATCTTACCACGCAAGGCCGGCGGGAAATCGCGCTCCTCCACCATGCCGCGCCACGCGATATAGCCCGCGTATTCGGGCTTCACCTCGGGCAACCACTGGCCGCGTACCGCCGACCAGATGCCATCCGCGCCGATCAGCAGATCACCCTGCGCGCTCGAGCCATCGGAAAAATACGCCGTCACACCATCGGCGGTTTCTTCAAAGCGCGTGAATTTCATGCCGAAGTGGTAGTTCGCCGCCGGCAACATGTCTTTCAGCGGGCGGTAAAAACGCACCCATGAGCTCATGTAGCGGTTGACCTTGAGCGTGGCGATGACCTTGCCCGCGCTGTCGTAGAACACGCGGTCGTTGACCTTGATGCCGATGGTGTCGTCGATGGTGACACCCAGACGCCGCAGCGTGTCGAACATTTCGTCATGAGTGGCGATGCCGGCGCCGCGCGCGGCGAGGTCATCCGCCACGCGCTCATACACATCGACCTGCCAGCCGATCATGCGCAGCAGGTTCGCCGCGAACAAGCCGCCGAGCGAGCCGCCGATAATCAGGGCGCGCCCTGCTTTCATACGCTGACGATGGTGCTTAATTCACGTGCGGCGTGGCCCAATGACCTGCGTCATAGCCGGGACGGTAGTTGCGATTGGTCTGCACCGGATTGCGGTTCACCAGCGGACGCGCATACAGCGGATGCGTGATGCTGCGCACTTCATGCTCGATGGTGTAGAGGAACTTGCCGCTGTCCGGATCAACGATATCCTTGAAGCGATACTGAAACTGATCGCTCTCCTCGGTAATCAGCCCCTTGCCCTTGAGCCACTGATGCGGGCCGGAGAAATCCGCGATGTAGATTTGCAGATGGTGGCCGTCGTATTCCGGAATCGGCTTGGTCGTCTCGCGAAACACCAAGTGCTGGTTGTGTCCCACCATCACGCGCGCAGCACGACCGGCGGCATCGTCCACCACTTTCGACGGCGCCTTGATCACTTGATTGTAAAAGCGCGCGATACCGTCGGCGACGCCCGGCGGCACATCGAACTCCACGTACGGCATGCCCAGAATCACACCGCCAAAACGCGACGGATCGGGTTCATACACCTTGAACTTGTTTCCCCACGGACAGGTGGTCTCAACATAGTCGCCGCAATCCTTGTAGGCGAATTTGGTGCCCGCCAGTTTCGGCGCAACGTACTCCAGCCGTTTCAGCAAGGCCGCGCGGTTGGGCTGCACAATGCCCGTATGCCCGCGCAGCACCTGCGCCGCGCGCGCCGGACAATGGATCTGGCTGCGTCCGATGTTCACCCACATGTTCTCCAGCCCCGTCATGATGTACGGATCACGCGTGAAGCCCATGCCGGTGATATAGAACAGCGTCGCGTTGACCTGATCGGGCACGGTCGTGTTCGTATGCTCCAGCCACACGGAATTGCCGATGTCCTCGGCGGCGCGGTCGAAAGTCGGTTGGGTGTTGTTGTCCATGCAGGCCTCCTGTGAAATCAAAGTAAACTTCTTGACGGGTTCGGTACCAGCAATGGATTTTAGCGCGAAGTCGCATCGCGTTGAGCGCAACGTCCGGATGATGCCTTACTGTGACACATAACATAACTTATTGTTTTTATTGATATTTAATTGCGGAACCGTCGAATACCCCACGTGACCCACGCCGCGCCCGACTCACCCGCCTCATTCGTCAACGGCATTACCTGGACGTTTATCGGACTGTCGGTGCTGACGGTACTGCTCGCCGCGATGCTCTACGCGCTGTTCGCTCACCTGCTGCCGCAGGAACCGTTGCGGGCGACGCTCGCTGACGCGATCCAACTCAAACTGCTGCCGCCGTCCGCGCTAAAGCTGCTGGAGTATTTACCCGCCATATGCGCTGCGCTGTTTATTCTCAGCTTGCTGACGCTGGTGGCATCGGTCGCGTTGCTCAAGCGCAAGAATTGGGGACGGATCGCTTTTGCGTGGATCATGATCGCCACCGCGCTGGCACACTTTGCCGGCGTGGTGCTGCCGTTTTATCTGATGCACGATGTCTCGGCGGCGCTAAATCACATGCCACCCGACATACGCAGCGTCGCAAGCTCGATGATGAAAATGCTTTCCGTCATGAGCATGGTGATGGGCATCGTCTTCGGTGTCGCTTTTGCATGGATCGCAAGGCGAATGTTTTCAACGGAAATCGCGCGGGAGTTTGGTTTGGGCAGCCATCGCTGACGCGCCTGCACGCTATAATCGGCCCCTCAAAAATTGCCTAAGAATTGAACCGCATGCAAACCCCAATCCCCTGCGTCATCATGCGCGGCGGCACCTCGCGCGGGCCGTTTTTTCATCTGTCCGATCTGCCCGCCGACACCCCCACGCGCGATGCGGTGTTGCTTGCCGTGATGGGCTCGCCGCACGAAATACAGGTGGACGGCATCGGCGGTTCGCATTCGGTGACGAGCAAGGTGGCGATGGTGAGCCAGTCGCAACGCCCCAGCGTGGATGTGGATTATCTGTTTGCGCAAGTCGAGATTAACGAGAAGCGTGTTGATACTAAACCCAACTGCGGCAACATGCTGGTGGCGGTGGGGTCGTTTGCCATCGATCAAGGATTGATCCCGGCGCGAAACGGCGAGACGCCGGTGCGCATTTTTAATGTTAACACGCAGTCGGTGGTCGAGGCCATTGTGCAAACCCCTGGCGGCGCGGTGACATACGAAGGCGCGGCATCGATAGACGGCGTGCCGGGCACGGCCGCGCCGGTGGGCATCAATTTCACCGCCGCCATCGGCTCGGTGAAGAAAAAACTGCTGCCTACCGGAAAACCGCAGGATGTCATCGACGGCGTTGAAGTAAGCTGTGTCGATGTGGCGATGCCGATCGTGATGATGCGCGCCGCCGACTTGGGCAAAACCGGTTACGAGACGCCGAACGAATTGGATGCGGATCGCGCGCTGATGCAGCGCATGGAGGCGATTCGCCGCAAGGCCGGTGCGCTGATGGGCATGAGCGATGTTTCAAAAAATGTCGTGCCGAACAGAGGAAGTGGTCAAGTCTTTCATTGTAGCAATCCCAAAGCGCAATCACTCGTCTGCCCGCCACGTGAAACGCATGCAGGCACGCGCGCCCTGCCACGCCGGGACGCGAGGTGGCGCGCGCGCAGTACCGTCGCGCCGCACGGTCGCTGGCGTACTATTTCAAGCAGGCGGATCGCGACGAAGCGATCATGCATGCTTATCGTGATGGCGACCTTACACAGACGGCCATCGCCGAGGCGACCGGGCTGTCGGTATCGCGAGTCAGCCGGGTGATTGCAGCACTGGAAGCGAAAAGCAAGGCGTGATCCGCTATAGTTCATGTTATTCATGCCGCCGACCGGAAACCCGCTTATGCTCATTCGATACCACTGATGCGCCCCGCTGCTGCTGGTAGCGGGCCTCGCCCACGCGCAGACCTACCCCACCCGCCCGATCCGCCTGATTCACAGATTTGCCACGGGCAGCGCGATTGATGTAATGGGGCGTCCACTGGCCGCGAAGTTGTCCGATCTGTTGGGGCAGCAGGTGATCGTGGATAGCCGCCCCGGCGCCACCGGCGGCATCGCGAACGAGACCGTGGCCAAGAGCGCACCCGATGGTTACACCCTGCTGACCGCGCCGGGGTCGTCACTGACCGCCGTGCCGCACTTGCAACCCGTGCGTTTCGATCCGCTGCGCGATTTCGCGGGCGTGGTGCAGACCACGGCTTTTTCCTACATGTTGGTGGCGCATCCGTCGACGCCGGTGCAAACCGCGCGCGATCTCATCGCGCTGGCGAAAGCGCGGCCCGGCTTTTTGACCTATGGCTCCACCGGCATCGGCAGCGGGTTTCACCTCGCCGGCGAAATGTTTTGTCATCTGGCGGGCGTCAAGATGCTGCACGTGCCGTATCGCGGCGGCGGCGCAGCGGCGATCACCGACCTGGTGGGCGGACGCGTGGATTTGATGTGGGATGCGCTGGCGGTGGCGCGCCCGCAACTCCAGTCCGGCAAGCTCAAGGCGATCGGCGTCACCGGCACGCGCCGCGCGGCCGTGCTGCCCGATGTGCCGACCATCGCCGAGAGCGGATTACCTGGTTATGAAATGCTCGGCTGGCATGGCGTGCTGGCGCCCGCCGCAACCCCGCGAGACATCATCGAGCGCGTGAACGCCGCAGTCAGCAAGGCGCTGGCGATGCCCGACATACGTGATTTGTGGGCAGTGCAAAATATGGAGATCGTGCCCACCACGCCCGCGCAGTTCAGCGACCTCATCTGCCGCGAGCACGAACGCTACGGCAACCTCATCAAGACCGCAGGGATCAAGCTCAACTGACGGCTGCCATTTATTGCGGCGGACGCCGCACGTTGCGCCGCGCGTCGGCGTGCGCGTTGTTCAGCGTAATCGCCACCGGCGACACCGGCGTGATCGTCAACTCATGCTCGCCGGCGGCCTGCACATCCACGTAAAACAGCGTGTGTATCGTGCCGGTGGGCGGCGGCGCGCTGCCTTCGGTGCGTCCTTGCTGATGATTGACGTTGATGTTGCGCGAGGCCACCACCGTGTCGCCGCGCGTGAGGGTCACCCGATAGGTATTCCACTTGCCGTATTCATCGGGATTCGACGTGAAGTCCGCGCGGAAATTAAATGCCACCGGATTCATCTCCGGACTCAAGGTAAATTTCACCGGCGCATAAGCGCCGGGCGGCCCGCCCTCGGCGGCTTGCAGCGGCAGCCGGGCGATTTCCGTGCCGGTAGTGACGCCTTCGCAACCGCTTAACACACCCGCCGTGATGACCAGCAGCCCCACTGCGATGACACGCCAAGGTTTAATCATAAGTTTAATCATAAGGAAACGCTGATCAAGTAGTCGCTGGGAGCGACCGCTGATAGCGATGATATCGATTGCGCAAAACGAACGAGAAATTCATGCGTTTGAAGACTCGGCTCGGGGTTAAAGCGACGCGTTTCCGCGCTTTTGGGTCACGCTGGACGCACCTGTCCTGTCAGCGGCCTGCGCCATTTGGCGATATTGTTCAACGCCAGCATGTCAAAGGCGCGGTTGGCGTTTTTGGCCAGACCGCGATAGCGCGCCTTGGCAAAGCCCCACAGCGTTTTGAGCGGTCGGAACACATGCTCGACCTTGGCACGAACCGAGGACTTGCGCCGATTGGTCAGCTTGTCCGCTTTACTCAACGGTCGGTTGCGGTAAGCCCGCTGATTGGTGAAATCCTTCGCCTTCGGGACGATCTGCTTGAGCACTTCTTTCTGATTCCTATAGGCACTGTCGCCATACATCCAGTTCTCCTGACCATGCAGCAGGTTGGGCAATTGCTGGCTGTCATGCACGTTGGCCGCCGTGATGCTGGCGCTGTGTACCAGGCCGCTGCCGCTATCAACACCGATGTGTACTTTCATGCCGAAATACCACTGATTGCCCTTCTTGGTCTGGTGCATCTCAGGGTCACGAGCTTTGTCTTCGTTCTTGGTCGAGCTAGGGGCTGCGATGATGGTGGCGTCCACGATGGTGCCGCCGGAGAGTTTCAAGCCCCCCTTTGAGCAGCAACTCGCCGACCTTGGCAAACAGTGCCAGCCCAATCTTGTGTTCCTCCAGCAGGTGACGGAAATTGAGCAGCGTGGTGGCATCGGGCACTCGTTCGTGTCCAAGGTCGATACGGCAGAAATCACGAAACACGGGAATATCGTAAAGCGCATCTTCACACGCTTCGTCGGCCAGGTTGAACCAATTGGCCAGCAGATACATGCGCAGCATGCGCTCGACGCCTATCGGCGGGCGGCCACCACCAGCCTTCGGGTAGTGCGGCTCGATCAAAGCGCAGAACTCAGTCCAAGGCACCAGCGTTTCCATGCGCGCCAGAAACGCCGCCTTGCGGGTGGCTCTGCTGTGCTTTTCAAATCCGCTCGCCACTGCCAGTGTCAGTTGTTTCATGTCTTGTCTCGTCGCTTTCGAAAGCGTGCTATCAATAGCAACGTACTACGGTTGTGCGCGTTTACACGGAATTCGCGGACTTATTCAGTGTTTCCATAA
>VFLF01000873.1 GCA_009885185.1 Nitrosomonadales bacterium
AATCCGGCGGCTGCGTTTTGACGAATGCGGGCCGTGCAGCGATGGTGGCGTGCCAGGCCTTCAACTTGGGCGACGTGGCGCGCCAATCGTGCGGGTAGCGGAAATCAACGTATTGCAGCGCCACGCCCATGATCAGATCGGCAAGGCTGTAGCGCGTGCCAACGAGGAACTCGCCGCCTTTGAAATTGTTTTCCGCCAGCGCGATGGCGCGGTGGATGCGGCCTTCTTCGCGTTCCATTTTGTCGCGCAATTGGTGTTCCGGCGGGCGGCGGGTTTCAAAAATGCGCTGAATCGCGGCATCGATAATGCCGTTGCCCAGCGCCTGCCAGCGTTGCGCCTCCCAGTAACCGACGGGGTCGCGCGGCGTAAACGAGCGGCCATCGACGTGATCGAGAAAATGCACGATCAGCACTGATTCAAAGATGAAGTCATTGGGCGCGATCTCCAGCACCGGCACCTTCGACAGTGGATTTTTTTCGATGATCGGGCTGCCCGCAACCCACGGGTCTTCGACCACGAACTCCACCGGCAGGGCTTTTTCTTCGATCAGCACGCGCGCCTTGCGCACGTACGGTGAGGTCGGTGAGCCAAACAGCTTCATAACGTACTCCTTTGATACCAGTTTGATGGCGAGGCGCTATTCTACTACTGCGGGGGCCGGACAGTGGCGTCCGCTGCGTGCGCCCTGTCGTACACCCTTTCCGCTGCGGCGGAAATTCGCTACGATGCGCCCTCCGAATCAACCTGAAGGCAGCACCCATGATTACCGTGACCCGCATCGGCAAGCACCTCGGTGCCGAGATTTCAGGCGTCGATCTGTCGCAACCGCTGGACGATAATACCTTCGCACAGGTCGCCAGTGCATTTTTCGATAATGAAGTGGTGTTTTTTCGCAATCAAAACATCACTGCCGCGCAGCAAATTGCTTTCACCCGCCGCTTCGGCACGCTCGAAGCGCATGTGCGCAAGGAAGCGCGCCTTGGCGGCCACGATGAAATTTTCGTGCTGTCGAACAAACTCGATGCCAACGGCAAAGCTATCGGAGCGCAGGATGCCGGGCGCTACTGGCACAGCGACCTGTCGTACAAGCGCGAGCCGAGCATGCTGTCGGCGCTGTATGCGGTGGAAATACCAGTGAAAGAAGGCGTGGCGCTGGGCAATACTTACTTTGCCAGCAGCACCGCCGCCTATGCCGCGCTGCCGGAGGCCACGCGCCAGCGTCTCGCCAAAATGCGCAATGTCCACAGCTACCGCGAGTACCGCCTGAAAAATTACGCCGCGCAGCAGGAAGACGAGCGCCGAGGCATCCGCACCGTGCAGGAACACGCGCCCACGCCCGAACAGCTCGCCAGCGTGCCCGACACCGAAATGGACGTGGTGCGCGAGCACCCGGTGACCAAACGCAAAGGCCTCTTCATCAACGAAGGCCACACCGCGTACCTCACCGGCATGTCGCGCGCCGAAAGCGACGCCGAACTCGCCAAGCTCTACGCTCACATCACGCAACCGGAATTTGTTTACGCCCACCACTGGCGCGTGGGCGACCTGCTGATGTGGGACAACATCGCCGTGCAGCACAAAGCCACCTTCGACTACGATCCGTTGCCGAGACTGATGTACCGCACCACGGTGCGCGGGCCTGCCGTCACCTGACGAAGACGAAAATGCCTAACGCAACCGGCCTGATTACCGTCAGGCTGCACCCCAACGTACCGGCCTGCGATGAAGAATTCAACGACTGGTACAACCTTGAGCATGTGCCGCAGGTCACTGCCCTGCCCGGCTTTGTGCGCACGCGGCGCTACTGCTGCGAGAAATCCGATATCCGCTATCTCGCGTGGTATGAAACTGCCGATGAAACCATCGAGGCCGGCACGCATTTTCAAAGCATCGTCGCCAACCCGACACCGTGGTCGCGACGCATGCGCGGCATTTACGGCGACAACCGCGAGCGCATGAATTTCAAGCTGATGTGCGACGTAGCGAATGCCTCGGCCTCATTGCAAGCGTTACACGATGCCGGCGCGCCGTGGATGTACGTCGTGCACACGGACATTCCCGATCACATCATCGACGAATACAACGCATGGTATGACAAGGAACACCTGCCGCGCTGCGCAAATATCCCTGGTGTGCTGCGCGCGCGGCGTTACACGGCAGCGGCTTGCACCTCCGGCACGGTGGCACCGCGGTATTTAACGGCCTACGAAATGACCGGCCCGGATGTATGGGAAAGCCCCGCCGCGCAAGTCGCACGCAAAACACCGTGGACGGAAAAAATGCGTTCGCTGTTCAGCAACACGCGGCGCG
>VFLF01000315.1 GCA_009885185.1 Nitrosomonadales bacterium
GCCCGCCCCGAGGACCACGACCCCGAGATGGAAGCCCACTACCTGGAGCTGATCGCCAAACTCGATCCCCCGGCTGGCCGCAGCTGAGCGCACGCGCAACGCGGCTCGTCGAGTGCAATGAGCACTGCAGTTCGTGATGTCTGCGACCCGGCAACCAATAAACCCGTCGCTTTGATTCTTGTCACGTTACGTGCCGTAGCCCCACTGACCCTTAACAAGTGTGATCAACTGAGGGGCTACTACAATTAATTTGTGCGCGCCCGTTCAATAGCATCCCATGCCTGCCCGCGATGAACCGGCTCGGCAAGAACCTGCATGCTCAGTAAAAGTTTTTTGCTTCAGCATAATCAAGACCATAGGTTTCAAGTCCTCTATCGCCAAGCTATACAGTACGGGATGGGGTATCGCTTGCTTCGATCGGGTGCAAGCGCTTCCAGTATGCGGTAAACGCTTCGCCGACCTGTGTTTCAGCGCGTGTAATATCGTCATCGCCGATGAGCGGAAACTGGCCGCGCTTGTTTTTGGAGAGGCGCCCGTTGTTTTGCGCGATATAACGAATCAGTTTTTCCAGTTCGGGCTGTGGCGCGTCGAGCCATCGCGTGAGCGAACGATGCGCGCTGTCATAGGCACGGAGGTACGCAAGCTCGTCGGCTAAATCGTGGTCGATGGCACGTTCCAGGCACGCAAAGGTGAATTCACAAAGCTCAGTGGCATCGAAAAACGCATAAATATGCAAGGGGCGCGTCTTAACGTCGATAAAATTCGCGTCTGAATCGAGACGGTAATCAAGCATAGCAGTGCGTGGAGCGGAGTAGTGCTTGAGTACTTCGGCGTATCGAGCAATATCGTGCTCCATGGCCGCAGACACAGGTACAACGGCGCCGGGCGGCGTAAAGCCTCCGAGCCGCAAAAGATGGTGTAGTAAGAAACGGTGCAACCGGCCATTTCCATCTAGGAATGGATGAACAAATACGAATCCGAATGACGCGCACGCTGCGGCCAGGACGACAGGATAAGTGCTGCTCTTGACGAGTTCTCCCACTTTTACAACTGTGGTCCGCAATTATTCACGTCGCACCGACTGCATGGTGACCATGACCGATCAAGCGGCAGCGGGCGCCAAGAAATACTCGTGGTGCAAGCCCCCAAGCACGGATTTTGAGCGTACGGCAACGCCCTCCCCTATCCGATGGCGGAAGCTTGATGGTTTTGTGTTGACCAACTCTGGGGGCGGCGGTCCCGGCACCCCCGGGCCCAAGCTGCTGTGCTGCCTTCCACCGTTGTAATGCGCTACCCAGTTTTTCAGAATAGCGCGAAGATGCGCCTCCGATAGCGGAATCATCCAGTCCAGGCATTCTCGCCGTATTGTGCCGATCACTCTTTCGCAGATCGAATTTGCCCGCGGCGACCGTGGTGGCGATTTCAGCACCTTCAGGCCCAACGCCTTGATCGATTCGTCCAAATGCTTGGCGAAGATGCTGTCCCGATCATGCAGCAAATAGCGGTGGGCACTGTCTATCCCCACAACTTCTCGCATCTGTTGTAACACCCAATCCGCACTTGGATGCGCCGTAACATCGACCCGCACCAATCTGCGGCTACCATGCTCGATAACCACTAATACATAGAGCAGCCGGAAGGTCGCAGTTACAGTCACGAAGAAGTCGCACGCCAGAATCGCACTTGCATGGTTTTTCAGAAACGTCGACCAGCGCTGATCACCCCGGGGTTGCCCTGCCGGTGGCGTCGGCATGTACTTGCGCACCGTCCGTGGCGAAACTCGTATGCCCAGTTTTACCTACAATTCGCTGGCAATGCGCTCTTCACCCCAGCCAGGGTTCTCCTGCGCCATCCTGCAAATCAGCGTACGTAACTCAACCGGAATCCGCGGCCGACCCCGGCGACACTTCCAGCGCCAAAACAGGCGCCAGCCGGCGCGCTGCCAGCGGATGTATGTCTTTACCTGTACTACACATAGCGCATCGCGCCAATCGAACAACCGGCCCAAGAACGCCAAGCTGATTCGGGTTGCAGCATCTACCCGCCGCGGTTTAATGCCGCGCTCCTTAAATAGCGCCAACTGCCGTCGGAGAAAAAGATTCTCAGCTTGCACCGATCCTGTCGGTCGGAACCGAAGGACGACCAACCGGGCGACGTCGGCAAAGAGTTGCGCAATAATGTTGATCAACGCGGCCATATAACTATGATGCCATAGGCGGCGATCTGGTAGCTATCTCACCAGAATTCAATTTTTGCGGAGTACAATGGCAGTTCAAGCTATTTGCGCTGGTTCCGCCAGGCATTGTTACCGTCGTCCTTCTGGTGGTCGCATCTTGGTTCTTCACACGTAGCGGCGGAAATGACGTCTAACAACGAGTTTGAAATTGGACGCGCGATAAAGCCGCGCGCCATTCAACGCGAACGTTATGCCCATGAATATTGATTACAAAGTTTTGCTACCAATGGCATTAAAGGCAATGTTTCCAATCGAGGCAGGAAGGGAGCAGGTAGCAAAAAAACTAGACGCCTATGGAACTGAATCATTCCATAGAGAACAGCCTCGCGTGAAGCTTGGAATTTTATATCTGGTTTCACAACAGCCAGAAAAACTCGATTCATTTATTGATCTTGCATGCACTGATTATCGTGACTTGCTTTGTGCTGCTGAGTATCCACACTCGTCTAGGCGTTGGGGGCTTCAGGAAAAAGATCCTGAAAAATATAAAAAGCTACAAAATAAAGAAGAGAAAGAGTATTTGTCATGGGTCGAAAAAATACATCAGGCATAACAATGCCATCAAATTCGCTCCCTTCGGTCGCCGGACCTCGCTACCGCTCGGCCGTTTATGGCAAACGTTAGACCTCTTTTCATCACCCACGCATGCGGCACTTGCCGCCGCACTACAATGTAGTTACACTGCATTTATGAGCACACTTCGCTTCGAATGGGACGATCGGAAGGCGGCAACAAATCTGAAAAAGCATGGCGTGAGCTTCGAAGAAGCCAAAACAGTCTTTTTCGATGAACGTGCCAAGCTTATCGATGATCCAGATCACTCCGTAGATGAAGAGCGCTTTGTTTTACTTGGAATAAGTAGCGTGCTTCGTTTACTGCTTGTCTGTCACTGCTACCGGAGCAAAGGCAATGTCATTCGTATCATCTCCGCGCGCAAGGCAATTTCCAAGGAATCCAAATCTTACTAATCGGGTGCCACATGCGCAAAGAGTACGACTTCTCCAAAGCACGGAAAAATCCATATGCGTCACAACTCAAGAAACAAATTACGATTCGGCTTGACGAAGAATCAATCACGTACTTCAAGGCGATCTCGGAAGACGTTGGCGTTCCGTACCAAAGTCTCATCAACTTATATTTGCGAGACTGCGCAACATCTCAGCGCAAACTAAGTCTCAATTGGAAGTGAGTGTCTTTGTGGTCACAGAGGTCTAACTTTAAATGCAAAGTAACGCCTTCGGCGGCCGTTGATTATTGACGTTAGACCTCGAAAGATTATCCTTGCGTAACGAGTATTTTGTTATTACAATTTGCGCGTGACTACTTGGGACGAAGCGAAACGCCGACGCAACATCAAAGTTCACGGTCTCGATTTCACGGGGTGCGAAGTCATATGGGACAACTTCACGGTGACGCGCGAAGATATTCGCCAAGCCTACGGCGAAAAGCGCCTGGTCACCTTCGGTATATTGGAAGGTGATCCCGTCGTGATGGTGCATATCGAGCGCCACGCGAGTCCGCACATCATCTCTTTACGCAAGGCGGAAAAACATGAAGCGCGCTATTACTTTAAAGTTGCCAAAGACTACTTCAAATAAACGCATCGATCCGGACAACCCTGCGTGGTCCGAGGAAATGCTGGGCCCATCTGTTCTCAAGCGCGGGCGCGGCCTCCAAAAATCACCAACGAAAGTGCTAACTACCGTTCGTCTCGACGCCGACGTGATGGCCTTTTTCAAGTCACAAGGCCGCGGTTATCAAACGCGCATCAACGAAGAGTTGCGCAAGGTCGTGGCGCGAGGTCTAACGACTAAGGTTAGATCGCGCAAGCGAAGCGCAGCCGCGATCTGAACCGTTTGTTGGACGAGCCTGGACCCTGAGTGCGAATCGGGCCGGCTAGAAAATATGTATTTGGGGAGTACCCCGGTTTGAAGCCTTACCGGGAGGGCGGGAACTGGAGAGCCCGCTTCATGCATGCTGTTGGGTGCGAATTGCTAAATCATAGCCTGACCGGGCCTTCCCGCACAGTCTTGCACAGATTGGCGGGAGTGTTAACGTGCAATTCATGCGCGATCTGCTGCTCCTCGCAATTCACCTGTTCGTAACCGTCGCGAAACTTCTCCGTCCGGGCGGCGTCCGCGCCGTCGCTGCAGAATCCCTGTTACTCAAGCAGCAACTCATCGTCAGCAATCGCTGCCGACAGCGGGCCTCAAACTTGACCACGCTCGATCGCTTCGTACTCGGATTGATTACGGTATTTGTGCGGCCACGCCGCATCCCGAAGATTTCCGCCATCGTGAAGCCGGTCACGTTGCTCAAATTTCACAAGGCCCTGGTCGATCGCAAGTATCACCTGCTCTTCTCTTCGTCCGGTCGTCAGCGCAAACCCGGCC
>VFLF01000062.1 GCA_009885185.1 Nitrosomonadales bacterium
GTGTGCGGTCGGTAAGCCGGTGTTGATCGGCCCGCACACTTATAACTTTGCCGATGCGGGGGAAGGCGCGATCGCCACGGGCGCTGCGCTGCGGGTGATGGATGTTCAGGATTTGGCGCGCAAAGCCACGGCGCTGCTGACGCACCCTGCACTGATGCAACGCATGGGCGAGGCCGCGCTGCAATTCAGCAAAACGCATCGCGGCGCCGCGCGCAAGATAGTTGAAATGCTGCGCTTTTAGCGCGTGTGCACAGCGGTTTCAGTGATCACGATATTCACCGGCAGGTCGGTAGCTGCCAGCGGCACTTCGGCGACGATTTGTAAATCGAAGGCTGCGGCGAGCACCACGAGCCGTTGCGCAAAAAGCGCCAGCAGTTGATCGTAATAACCGCCGCCGTATCCCAGCCGCTCGCCGCGCCGGGTAAACGCCACGCCCGGTGCGATGAGCAGATCTATCACATCCAGCGGCGCGGGTGCGCAACGATCAGGGCGCGGCTCGCGAATTCCCCACACGCCCGGCTGTAAATCGCGCTCCAGATTTTCCACAAAATAGAGTTGCAATGTGCGCGTCGTCTTATCCACTCTGGGCAGCACAAGTTTCTTTTGCGCCAGCACCTGCGACAGCAGCGCACTGGTATCAAATTCACTGCCCATACTGGCGTACGCCAGCACGCAGCGCGCACGCTGAAAACTTTCCAGCGTCTGAATTTGATCAGTGATGCGCACGCTGGCCGCGACGCGGGCGGTGGCACTCCAGGCGTCACGCCGCGCAAGGATGTCACGGCGCAGCGCGGATTTTGCGGCGGAAAGTAACTGCTGATCCGGCGCGCCGGTCATGCGAAATCAGACTAGTTGCGTATCAGCCACGCGCTGATCCCTGCGAGGTCTTCCTCGGCCAGCCGTCCCACCGCCGCTTTCAAACGCAGCGTGGAAAGAATGTAGTTGTATTTGGCCTGCGCCAGATCGCGCCGCGCGGAAAAGAGCTGCTGTTGCGCGTTCAGCACATCGACCTGCGTGCGCACACCGACTTCCCGCCCCAAGCGCGAGGAATCCAGTGCGCTTTGTGACGAGGTCAGCGCTGCTTCCAGCGCTTTAACCTGTGCGATGCCGCTGCTCACGCCCAGGTAGTTTTGGCGCGCGCCGAGTTCTGCGGTGCGCCGCGCATTTTCGAGGTCGTGCCGGGCCTTTTCTTCATTGGCTATAGCTTCGCGTATGCGTGAGTTAACCAGCCCGCCCTGATAAATCGGCACCGCCAATTGCAGGCCGATAATCCGGTTATTGATATCCACACCGGGGCCGCCAATCGCGCCGGCCGCGCTGCGGTTATCACTCCACGTGGCGAATGCGTCCAGCGTCGGGTAGTGTCCGGCGCGATTTCGCTCTGTTTCATGAGCTGCGATAGCGACGTTGGTTTGTGCCGAACGCACCTGATGGTTATTGTTGCGCACCTCGTCGATCCATTTGTCCATGGCGGCGGGTTCGGGCGAAATCAATTTGAACTGGGGACTCAGCGGCGCCAACGAGGGGGATGCACGACCGATTAACTGTTCCAACACACTGATCTTGACCTGTAGGTCGTTGCGCGCGGCGATTTCCTGTGACACCGAAAGGTCGTAACGTGCCTGCGCCTCGTGTGTGTCGGTAATCGTCGCTGTGCCGATCTGGAAACTGATTTTGGCCTGCGCGAGCTGCTCGGCAATCGCGTTCCTCTGTGCGATGGCCAGCGCGACGTTGTCCTGCGCCAGCAGCACATCCAGATAGGCCTGCGCAACGCGGGTGATGAGGTCTTGTCCGGCTTGCGCGAGCACGGCGTCGGCTTGTTCCACTTGCGCCTTTGCCTGCTCATACACCACACTGTTCTGGCGACGGTAGATTGGCTGCGTTATCGACAGCGTGAACAGGTTGGTGGAATTAAAGTGCGCATTATTTGACGGAATGGATGGATCGCGAAAACGAATGCTGCGGTCGTTGTATTGTGTGGACGCGGTCAAGGAAGCCGACGGCAATAGGCCACTGCGTCCCTGGGGCAGCTTCTCCTGAGTGGCCGCCCATGCCGCGCGCGCGCTGCCGTACACGGCATCAGAGCTTTTCGCCATGCGGAAAATTTCCAGCAGATCGGCGCCGTGCACAGGAACGGATGCGCAAATAGCCAAGGCGACCGCCAATAGGCTCGCGATGCGTGACATATCAGAATACGAACTTCGTGCGTTGCGGCGCATTACGCAGCGCCGGGATAACCGTCTCAAACAGGCTGATCGTGCCGTAGGCGCCAGTGGCCGCGCAGGTCGTGAGTTGCGCCTCCATTGCTGGCGCTACGCCGACCACGGCGAACAAACGACCGCCCACGTTCAGGCTGTGCTGAAAACGTTCAGACAGCACAGGCGTTGATCCGGCCAGCAAAATAACATCATAAGGGCCGTGTTTGTCCCAACCGCGCGCCGCATCCCCGGTTTCCAGTGTGACATTGCGGATACCCTGCTGCGCGAGCTGCGCGCCCGCGCTGTGCGTGAATTCGCCGACGATATCAACGCTGTACACATGCGCGCCCTGACTCGCGAGCAGCGCGGTCATGTAGCCGCTGCCGGTGCCGATTTCGAGGATACGGTCGTCGGGGTTGATTGCCAGTTCCTGCAAAATGCGCGCTTCAAGTTTGGGCGAGAGCATCGCCTCGCCATGACCGATGGGGATCTCCAGATCGGCAAAGGCCAGTGCCTTGTGCTTTTCCGGCACGTAGTCCTCGCGACGCACTTTGTAAAGCAAATCCAGCACCTTGGTGTCGAGCACATCCCACGGGCGGATTTGCTGCTCCACCATATTGAAACGCGCGCGATCCATTTTCGTATTCATGTTCTACCTATAATAACCCGCGTAATGCCTTAAAAACAAACAAAAAACCCCCGCAACGACGGAGGCTCGACAAAAGTCCTATATATGTTGCAATTATCCCACAATTCGATTAGCGTAACCCCACACGTTAGGGGTCCCCGTGCCATGACGGCGGGGTGAGAAAGACCCTCGGAACCTGATGCGGGTAATGCCGCCGTAGGGAAGCGTGGTGTGAGAATCCTGAAAGCGTATTCTCACTGCCATTGCTCCCTGTCGCTACTAATTAAGCCAAGGAGCCATCATGAACGCCAATCCCCAGTTTCTGAACACCA
>VFLF01000695.1 GCA_009885185.1 Nitrosomonadales bacterium
ACGGCCTTGTTCATGTCGCCTTTTTGCGCGGCATGGGTGTAGTCACGCACCGGCAGGTAGCTAGGCACCTGGTACAAATGCGGACAGTAGTTGAGCAGCCAGTGGTCGCCGCACACCGCCACGTTGTAGAGCCACGGCGCTTCGTCGGCGACGCTGACTTCGATCTGGCTACCGACCTTGTCGCGCAACATGGTGGCGCCAGCCATGCCCGCCACGCCCTGCTTGTAGCCGCAGATGTTGGGGATGGTGGCGAGGCGCTGCGCCAGCTTGGGCGACAGCGGGTGGCCCTGGTTGGTGTTAAAGAGGCAAATACCGATGTCAACACGATCCGCGACGAATTTGTAGTAGTCATACACTGCGTCGTCGCCTTTCGCCGCCATGTAGGGCGTGAGGATGATGACGAAGTCGATGCCGATATCCTGTGCGTGCTTGGCGAGCTTGGCGGCTTCGAGCGGATTTTGATGATGACAACCGGCGATCAGCGGCACGCGGCCCTTGTTGACTTCGACGTTGATTTCGGCGACGCGCATGCGTTCTTCGTTGGTCATCGCCCAGAATTCACCGACGTTGCCGATGCAATAGTGACCGTCGATCTTGAGCCCGCTGATGCAATGCTCAAGGTTGGATGCGATGCCTTTTTCGTCGAGGCGCTCGGCGTCGATAAAGCTGGTCGGCAGCGCCGTCCACACGCCGCGCAGCTTTTCCTTGGCGGCTTCCTTGGCTTCGTTACGTTTGTATTTCATGAGGCTCTCCGTGTTGAGTGATCGGCTGACGGGTATGGCGGTATCGGGTTTGAGAATAGCAGAACAGGCGCGCTCGTTCCAGCACGAGTCCGGATTCCGGTTGTTATGTAACTATTTGTTTTTAAACGATATTTAATGCTGTTCTTATTCTATTTTGATGTTCGCCTTGCGTAATACCTCGCCCCATTTCTGGATTTCAGACTTGATGTAGGCGCTGAACTCTTCCGGGCTTTGCGGCGTGGGCACGGTGCCTTCGTTGAGCATGCGGTCAGTCACCTCTTTGCTGTTCACCGCGGCGACGATTTCTTTGCTCAGGCGCTGCACGATATCGCCGGGCATATTGGCGGGGCCGAGCATGCCGCCCCACGCATAGGCTTCGTAGCCCGGCAAGCCCGCTTCGGCGACGGTGGGGAATTCCGGCAGCGACGGCATGCGCTTGGCGTTGCCCACGCCGAGCGCGCGCAGCTTGCCGGCGCGGATATGCGGCAGCGCGGTGGGGATGCTGCTGTAAGTCAGATGCGCTTCGCCGGAGAGTACCGCGATCACCGACGGCGCCGTGCCTTTGTACGGGATGCCCACGGTTTTGACGTTGCCCACGGCGTTGAGCACTTCGCCCGCGATGTGCCCGGTGTTGCCGATGCCCGGATGCGAATAGGTGATTTCGTTGGGGCGCGCTTTCGCCAGCGCGATCAGGTCCTTCACGTTTTTCACCGGCAGCGACGGGTGCGCCACCAGCATCAGCGGAAAGTTAATCATGTTCGCGATCGGGGTGAAATCGCGCAGCGTGTTGTACGGCAGCTTGGCGTAAAGATGCGGATTGATCGCCAGCGGCCCGGCCGAGACCGCCGCAACGGTATAGCCGTCGGGCGGCGCCGCCATCAGCGCTTGCAGCCCGACAATGCCGTTGGCCCCCGCGCGATTGTCAACCGCGACTTGTTGACCGAGGCGTTTGGTTAATTCCTGCCCGACCACGCGCGCGACAAAATCCACGCCGCCGCCGGGAGGAAACGGCACGATCACGCGGATGGATTTGTTCGGATATCCTTGGGCATGCACGGTGGCCGGCGCCGGGAGCAGGGTAGTCGATGTAACAGCGAGCAAGGGCAGCAGGTATCGCATGGCGTGTTTCTCCCGTGTGAACTGCCGGCAAGTCTGCCGTATTTCGCGGCATTGTCAACCGCGCTGCTATACTTCATGCGCCATCGAAACAGGGAGAGCGAGCGTGCTGAAAATCGGAATTCTGCTGGGCGACGACATCGGGTTGGAAGTCGTGCCCGAAGCGGTCAAGGTGATGAAAGCGGCTGCCGCAAAAACAGGCCTGGCGATTGAGTGGAGCGAGCACGCCATCGGCAAGCGTGGCCACGAGCTGCATGGCCACACGTTCCCGCAGCAAACGCAAAAGGAACTGGAAAAAGTCGATGGCTGGCTGTGCGGCCCCATCGGCCACAATGCCTATCCGCGCAACGACCCGACGTGGATTATGCCGCCGGTCCGTAAGCGCTTTGAGCTCTACGCCAACATCAAGCCGGTGAAGTCGTATCCGAACATTCCGTCGGTGCATAAAAACGTGGATATTGTTTTTCTGCGCGAAGTGACCGAGGGGTTACAGTCGAGCGACACCGTGGTGGCCGGCGCGGGCGAGTTCCGGCCCAACGATGAAATCTCGATTGGCTCGCGCGTGGTCACGCGCAAGGGTGCCAATCGCGTGGCGCGCTCGGCGTTCGAGATCGCGCGCACGCGCAAGATGAAATTGGTGACTTCCGTGCATAAAGAACCGACCTACCGTCTGGTGTGCGGCATGTTCGCCGAAGAATGCCGCAAGGTGGCGAAGGAATTCCCCGATGTGAAATTCAACGAAGTGCTGGTCGATGGCTTTGCGATGAAAGTCACCATGAACCCACTTCAGTTCGATGTGGTGGTCACCACCAATCAGTTCGGCGACATCCTCACTGACCTGGGTGCGGGTATCGTCGGCGGGCTGGGGCTCGCGCCGGGCTTGGTGTGCGGCGAAACGCAGGCGATGGCGCAGGCCACGCACGGCTCCGCGCCGGATATCGCCGGAAAAAACATCGCCAATCCGTACGCGCTGATTATGTCCGGCCAGATGTTGCTGGAGTGGCTGGGCCGCAAACGCAGCGACGCGAAAGCCGTGGCGGCGGCGGCACTGATCGACCGCGCAATGGAAAAAGTAATCGCCGAGCAAAAACAGCTCACGCCCGATTTGGGCGGCACCGCCAGCACCACGCAGATGGGCGATGCAGTGGTGACGGCTCTTCAATAAATAGTATTTAAAAACAAATAGTTACAGTAACACTCCTCTTCATGCGAAAGTCGATCACCAGCGACCCGTTGTTCAAAAAAGGCGAGCGCGTGCGCAAGTCCGTGCTCGGCGCAGCGCACGTTAACAAGCGCATCGCCGCCGCCAACCAATACACCGAAGCGTTCGAGGAATTCAACATCAAGGCGGCGTGGGGGCTGGTGTGGTCGCGCCCCGGCTTGTCGCGGCGCATGCGCAGTGTGATGAATCTCGGCATGCTGATCGCGTTGAGCCAACCCGAGGAGCTGCGCCTGCACATCCGCGCCGCGCAACGAAACGGCGTGACGCGCATGGAAATCGCCGAGGCGATTTTGCACAGCGCGGTCTACTGCGGCGTGCCGCGCGCGACAGCGGCGCGGCGCATCATGCTGGAAGTCTTTGCGGCAATGGATGCGGAGAAAAAGCCGCGCACCAAAAAGTAGGGCGGGAGTTATCCCGCCTTCGGGGGCTGCCGGTGGTAGTCACACAAGGCGGGATGGCTCCCGCCCCTCGAACTTACCTTACTGACGCCGCGATTTTTTTCGTAATCTCCGCGCGCCATTCCTCAACAGGCCTGAACCCCGGTGTTGCGCGAACATGTTTTTCGATGCTGGCCCACAGTTGATCGTCGGGCTGTTCGATGTCCACCGCCAGGCGATGCGGTTGCGGCACGTACCATGGCGTGTCGATCAGCAGTTCGACGCGATTGCCTTCGGGGTCGAGAAAATACACCGACAGCGCATTGCCGTGCGTCACCGGCCCGAGCATTTTCTGGATCGGCTCTTTCTGCACGGCGTGATACAGCTCGCGCAGGGTCGCGAGGCTATCGACGCGAAATGAAATCTGCTGCACGATGCTGAAGTTAAGGTCGCTCGGGCGACCGGTGGCGAACACCAATTGATGATGCTCACTCGGATTGCGCGTCATGAACACGATGGCGCCGTTTTGCTCGCGGTCGCCGCGATCCGACACCACGAACTTCAGCACGCGGGTGTAAAAATCGACCATCTTGTTCATATCGGTGACGAGGTAACCGACGTGACTGAGTGCGAGGGAAAAGCCGTTGGCCATGGTGGTTTCCTTGGATTCTGGGAAAGAGAATAGGTATCATACCGCTGGTTGCGAAATTCAGGGAGACGGCATGGCGGGGAAAATGGCGGTGGCAGCAGGATTTTTCGTGGCGGCGACAGGATGGAGTGTCGCCGCGAGC
>VFLF01000090.1 GCA_009885185.1 Nitrosomonadales bacterium
GGCCTGCCGGTTGAAGGCACTTTCCGCTCGCATCAGGTGCCGCTGAAAGACCTGGCGAGCCGTCCCGAACACCTCCGGCAGTTGGAGGCATGGCTAAGGAGCTATCGGCCGGCAGAACTCTTCGATGCGCAGGGGCGGCTTACATCGGAACTGGCTGAACTTGCCCCCAAGGGCGAGCGTCGCATGGGCGCGAATCTCCATGCGAATGGTGGCGTCCTACTGCGCGACTTGGAGATGCCGGATTTTCGCGCGTATGCGGTCAACGTGCCTGTGCCAGGGACGCGGGGCATCGGCGACACGCATGTACTCGGGCCTTTCCTGCGCGACGTGATCACGGCGAATGAAGCGCAGCGCAATTTCCGTATCTTCGGCCCCGACGAAACACTCTCCAATGGTCTGGAGGCGGTGTTTGAAGTGACGAATCGCCAGTGGAATGCCGCGACCATCGCCAGTGATAAATTCCTTGCGCCGACAGGGCGCGTGATGGAAATGCTCAGCGAACACCAATGCGAGGGCTGGCTTGAAGGCTATTTGCTCACCGGGCGGCACGGACTTTTCAACTCTTACGAGGCGTTCATCCACATCATCGATTCAATGTTCAATCAGCATGCCAAGTGGCTGAAGGTTGCCGCCGATTTACCCTGGCGACACAAAATCGCTTCGCTGAATTACCTGTTGGCGTCACACGTCTGGCGACAGGATCACAACGGATTTACGCATCAGGATCCGGGGTTTATCGATCATGTGGTTAACAAGAAAGCTGAGGTGGTGCGCGTTTACCTGCCGCCGGACGCGAATTGCCTGCTCTCCGTGATGGATCACTGCCTGCGCAGCCGCCACTACATCAATGTGGTGATCGCAGGTAAGCATCCGGCGCCGCAGTGGCTGAATATGGATGCCGCGGTCAAGCATTGCACCGCAGGCATCGGTATTTGGGCTTGGGCCGGCAACGAGCAGGGCACGGCAGCGCATGAAAGAGGCCCTGACGTGGTGATGGCCTGTTGTGGCGACGTGCCCACACTGGAAACCCTTGCTGCCGTCTCGATCATGCGCGAGCATCTGCCGGAACTGAAAATCCGCGTGGTTAATGTCGTCAATCTCATGAAGTTGCAGCCGCAACGCGAGCACCCGCACGGGCTGAGCGATACGGAGTTCGATGCGCTATTCACGACCGACAAGCCGGTCATTTTCGCCTTTCATGGCTATCCATGGCTGATCCATCGGCTGACTTATCGCCGCACCAATCACGTCAACATTCACGTTAGAGGCTACAAGGAGGAGGGTACGATCACGACCGCTTTCGACATGACCGTGCTCAACGACCTGGACCGCTTTCATCTCGTGATGGACACCATTGATCGCTTGCCGCAGACCGGGACGCAAGGCGCTTATCTCAAGCAGCAATTGCAGGACAAGCTGATTGAGCACAAGCAGTACATCCATGAACACGGCGAAGATATGCCGGAGATCCGGAAATGGCAGTGGCGCAGTCCATCGTAAGCGTCACACCGGTCGTGCCATTGCGCCTTTACCTTATTCGCCACGGTGAAACCGACTCAGCAAGCACACCAGTCACATAGACCTTCGCCAAGCGAACGTTAATCAGTTAGGGAAACACTGAACAAGTCCTTCGACAGGTTCAGGACGAACGGTAAGTTATTGATTCCGTTCGTGGTGATACTGAGCTCTGTCGAAGCATCGAACCATGAGCGGAATCCACTTATACAGCGCCTCCTTAGTGTTTTGAATGCGAAGCGGCGCCTACGCTTATTTCGACCGTGTGTTCACGATGATCGTCAACCAAAGAAATGGTCTTGTCCCGCTGCGCGATTCCGTCCACCGTTACCGAGGTATCGCTGTTATCGGCACGGGTTTGAAGAACCGTAATGTGATAAACCGTCTCCCGGTAGCGGTAATGTATCTTGAATGAAGTCCAGTCTGCCGGAAGGCAGGACGCAAAGCGTAGTTTGCCTGCTTCCAGCGTCAATCCCAGCAGGGATTCCAGTATCAGCCGATACATCCACCCGGCCGATCCGGTATACCAGGTCCAGCCGCCGCGACCGGTGTGCGGCGCCACGGCATACACGTCCGCTGCTACCACATAAGGTTCAACCTTGTAGGTAGCCATGGCGGCTGGGGAACTGGCATGATTCACCGGGTTAATCATGTTGAATAGTTCCCATGCGCGCTTGCTGTCACCGAGAGCGGCGAAAGCCATCACCGTCCAGATCGCCGCATGGGTGTATTGCCCGCCGTTCTCGCGCACACCGGGCACGTAGCCTTTGATATAACCAGGGTTCAATTCCGATTTGTCAAATGGGGGATCGAGAAGCTGAATGAGACCGTGGTCACGGCGAACCAGCCGACGGTCTACCGCAGCCATTGCCGCGCGTGCGCGCGTCAGATCCCCGGCGCCGGACAGCACGGCCCAGCTTTGTGCAACGGCATCAATTTGGCATTCAACGTTGCTCGCCGAACCCAGCGGCGTACCATCGTCGAAGTAGGCGCGCCGGTACCACTCGCCATCCCAGCCGCCGCGCTCGATATTTTCGCGTAATTGCGCGGCCTCTCGCTGGCAGCGCTCGGCAAACGACGTGTCGTTCTGCATGCGCGCAATGTCGGTGAATCGCATCAGCACCTCGTACAGAAAGAAAGCCAGCCACACGCTTTCGCCTTTGCCGAGTACGCCCACCATGTTCATGCCGTCGTTCCAGTCGCCCGTGCCGATGAGCGGCAACCCGTGCTCGCCGCGGGCGAAGCCCCGGTCGATGGCCCGCACAC
>VFLF01000005.1 GCA_009885185.1 Nitrosomonadales bacterium
AAATACCACATGTGGCAGATCACATTCACCACCAGCCACGGCAACGGCATGCTGCGGCCGCTGGTGGTGTTAAGCCCGATCATCGTCGAGACGATAGCCAAGGCGGGCTGGACCAAGGCCGACGTGAAGCAATACCTCTACGACCACGCGCGCCTGCCGGCGTGGGAGTTCGAGCGCCAATTGCGCGTGTGGAATATCCGCGGCGTGTGGGATTTGAAAGACGACGTGCGCAACGGCCGCATCCCGAAAGTGTTTTACGAATCCGACGATGAAAACCGGCTGGTGCCTATTGTGTGGAAGCCGGAAGATTTTATGATCGCGGTTACCGGCGATCCGCTGCGCAACAATATGTATGTGTTCGCGCACAACGGGTTTTTGGGATTTCCCACGGGCAAGAAAGTGCGGTTGTCGAAGGATTGGGAGACGAAGTTACGTAGCACGTAATCACCCCCTACCACCCCGTCGTCATTCCCGCGCAGGCGGGTATCCCCTTCCCTTGGGGGAAGGTAGGTTGGGAGCGTGAGTATCAAATGGCACTGTGTTATGGGTTCCCGCCTGCGCGGGAACGACGGTGTTAGTGTATTCGCGTTGCGCGGCAAACACTTACCGCTAAAACATCATCTGCCCGCCGTTGATCTGCAACGATTGCCCGGTGACATAGCTCGACGCCGGTGAACACAAAAACCGCACCACCGTTGCAATTTCTTCGGCGTCGCCCTTGCGCCCCAGCGGAATCATCGAGTCCCCCAGCGGCGCGGTGCGCCCCGCCGCGCGCACGGTGTTCATCTGCCCCGGCGCGATGCAGTTGGCGCGGATGTTGCGATCACCGAACTCGCGCGCGATGCCGCGGGTGAAGCCCACCAGCCCGTGTTTCGCCACCGAGCCGTGGATGCGTTTTTTTGCGCCTGACAAACTCATCATGCCGCCGAGGGTGACGATGCTGCCACCGCCGTTGGCGATCATCGACGGGATGCACGCCTGCGCCAGATAAAATGCGCCGTCGAGCGTGATCGACAGCGGCACGCGCCACTCGTCGTAGCTCAACTCCAGAAACGGTTTTTCGGTACGCACCGAGGCGTTGAGCACCAGAAAGTCCACCTGGCCGAATTTTTTTATCACGCTATCGACCATGCCCTTCGCGGCCTTGGCGTCGCCGATATCGGCGACATACACTTCCGCCTGTCCGCCCGACGCGCGGATTTCCTCCGCCACCTTTTTCGCGTCATCCACCGAATGCCGGGTGTTGATCGCCACCGCCGCCCCGCCCCTGGCCAGCTCCAGCGCGGTGGCGCGCCCAATGTTTTTCGCAGCCCCCGTGATGAGGGCAACTTTTCCAGTCAATTCTTTCGCGTTATCCGCCATGGTTCTCTCCGTCAGTGGTGTTCCACAAAGTGGGTTAAATCGGCGTACTGATTTGTATCAATTTCCTGCCGCCGGCAGCCGGACTATACTATGCGCCTCTGTTCATCACCTGCGGGAAATCGAGGAAGCATCATGGCGTACACAACCCTGGAAGCGCGCCCCATCGCGGGCAGCATCGGCGCTGAAATTTACGGCGTCAATCTGAAAGACCACGACAACAAGGACCTGTGGGACGAACTCCAGCAGGCGCTGCTGGAGTTCAAAGTGATCGCCGTGCGCGGGCAAAGTCTGAATCCGCACGAGCAGTTGGCCGCCGCCAAACATTTTGGCGAGCCGAATTTTTATCCATTCGCCAAGGGCATGGACGAAATTCCGCAGATGACGCATGTCATCAAGGAGCGGCACGAGCGTGAGGCATTCGGCAACGACTGGCATTCCGACACGCCGTATCTGGCCGAGCCGCCGCGCATCACCACGCTCTATGCGATAGAAACTCCGCCCAAGGGCGGCGACACGCTGTACGCCAATACGCAGGCGGCGTACGATGAACTTTCCGCAGGCACTAAAAAAATGCTCGAAGGCGTGATTGGTGTTTTCAGCGCGAGCCTGAAACACAAGCCGGGCGGTGACCGCGCGGCGCACCACCGGCGCATGACCACCATGCCGGTAACGAATTCCGAGAACGCTGATCGCTTTGAATCCAAACATCCGATCGTGCGCACGCATCCGCAAACCGGCAAAAAGGCGCTGTATTGCAGCTCGCTGCACACGCTGCGCTTTGACGACATGACCGAGCGCGAAAGCCGCCCCATCATCAACATGCTGAATGATCACGCGATCACGCCGGAATTCACCTGCCGCGTGCGCTGGGAACCGGGCCAACTGACCATCTGGGACAACCGCTGCACTATGCACAACGCGATCAACGACTATCACGGCACGCGGCGCGAAATGCGGCGGCTGACGGTCGGACCGGAGAAGCCGGTTTAAAAAATCTGATTCGTAGGGTGGAAAAGCGCTGCGCTTTTCCGCGCTACACCTGCCGCTTCGACTACCCGCCCAGCACCCCCGCCGACGGCTCGACCTTCCCGGATTCCACGCTCAACACTGCCTGCACCAGCTTTTCATTCGCCGGGGTGGGAATGCCGACTTCTTTGCCCTTGCGCACGATCAGGCCGTTCATGAATTCGATTTCGGTCTTGCGGCCCTTCGCCATGTCCTGCGCCATCGACGGACGCTGAATATTCGCGCGCGGATTATCGGCCTTGCGGTTCTTCATAATGTGCTCGACCTCCGCCAGCACAACGGCGTCGCCCGCGCTGGCCTTCTCCAGTTGATCCGGCATCAGCTTGCCCATTTTTTCGAGCTTCAGCCCCAGCGCGCGACCTACGCGTATCGATTCTCCGGCCACCGTGATCGCAAAGCGCCGTATGGCGTCGTTGTTGTCACAGCCGTGGCCAGTCAAACCCGTGGCCGCGCAAATGCCGTTGCTCATGCCGTTTTGCGTGAGCTTGGTCCAGCGTTCACCCTGCAGATTCGCGGTGGCCTTGGAACTGTCGATCAGCGAGAACATCCGCACCAGCTCTGTCACGCGGTCGGTGATATGCCCGTCAATATCGCCAACACGAAACACCGTGTGGGCTGCCCCGCCTTTTTCCGCCATGCGGCGGATGCGGCCCGGTCCATAAAGCTCCACGGAAATCATCGACGCAATCGTGCCCACCGTGCGCTCCTTGCCGACAATGCCGGCAATGGTGTCCTCATTCCAGCAGTTTTGCAGCGACACCACAAAACCATCCTTCGCCAGATAAGGCGCAATCGCCTTGGTGACGCGTTCGGTGTCGTAGGATTTGACCGAAACAAACACGATGTCGAAAGGCGGCTGGCCCTTGAGCGTATCGAGGTCTTTGTAGTGCAGCGTTTTTGCCGTCTTGACCACGAACTTCTCTGGGTCGGTCACGCCGTCAAGATCCAGCCCCTTGGCGCGGATGGTTTCAATATGCTCCGGCCAGAAGTCAATCAGCGTGACATCCTCGCCGTGGTGCGCGAAATAACCGCCGACATAACCGCCCAACGCGCCCGTGCCCATCATTGCAATGCGTTTACTCATGTTGTTTCTCCAAAACAAAGTCAAAATTCAAAATCTTTGCCGCAGACTTACACAGATGAACACAGATGAACGCAGATTAAAAACACGAAAACAGGTTTTGACCTTATCTGTGTAAATCCGTGTAAATCTGTGGCAAAAAGCCCTTGACCTTCAACCCTTAATCCGACCGCGCGCCGGAATCCTTCACCGGCTTGGCCCAGCGCGCGTGATCTTCGCGCAGCATTTTGACTGTTTCCGCACTGGATGCGCCGATCACTTCGGCGCCGTCGGCCGCCATGCGCGCGGCGATCTCCGGGTCTTTCAGCTTGCGCGTGATTTCGGCGTTAAGTTTTTCGATCACCGCGCGCGGCGTGCCTGCCGGCGCGGACACCACGTAAAACGATTCAATGGCGAAGCCGGGCAATCCGGATTCCGCTATGGTCGGCACGTCCGGCATGGGCGTGTAGCGTTTGGCGCTGCTCACCGCCAGCCCGCGCAGCCGCCCGCCGCGCACGTGCGGCAGTACCGGCACCACGCTGGAAAAACGCAACTGCACCGCGCCCGCGAGCAGATCAACAATCGCGGGCGCCGCGCCCTTGTAGGGCACATGCAAAAAATTCGTGCCTGCCACGCTGTTGAACAGCACGCCCGAAAGGTGCGCCGACGAGCCGCTGCCCGACGAGCTGTAGGCGAGTTTGCCGCTGTTGGCGCGCTCGTAGGCGATGAGTTCCTTGACGTTGTTCGCAGGTATCTTCGGATTCACCACCAGATAGTACGGTGAATTGGTGGCCGCGGTGATATGCGCGAAATCCCTGAACGGATCGTAGCGCAGTTTTGCGTACAAATGCGGGTTGATGGTCAGCACCGCGCTTGGCGTCACCAGCAGCGTGTAGCCGTCGGCAGGCGCGCGCGCCGCGATTTCCGCGCCCAGACTGCCGCCCGCGCCGGGCCGGTTATCCACCACCACCGGCTGGCCCCAGCTTTCATTGAGTTTCTGCCCGATGATGCGCGCCAGCGTGTCGCTGCCGCCGCCCGCGGCATAGGGCGAAATCAGGCGTATGGGTTTGGCAG
>VFLF01000017.1 GCA_009885185.1 Nitrosomonadales bacterium
GCGCTGATGCGGGTATTTCCCGAGCTGCACATCGACGAAGCAGGCTTCATCCAGAGCACCATCGACACCCCGCATGGCCGCTTCCTGCTGCTGGACACGCTGGAACCGGGCAAGCCGCGGGGCGAGTACTGCCCGAAGCGTCAGGCATGGCTGCGCACACAACTGCGGGACGAGTCCGTGCAAAATTTCTGGATCGTCATGCACCATCCGCCGCTCGCCGTGGGCATACCCTCGATGGATCAATACGCGCTGAAAAACGCTGACGCGTTCCATACGCTATTGGTGCCGTTTCAACACAAAATCCGGCACCTGTTCTTTGGCCACCTGCATCGGCCCATCGGCGGAAGCTGGCACGGCATGCCTTTTTCAGTGGTGCGTTCGCCCAACCATCAGGTGGCGCTCGACATGCATGCCATGCCGGAAGTGCCGGGCTGTCACGAGGCGCCCGGTTACGGCGTGATCCTGATCGACGACACCACAGTGGTCGTGCATCACCATGATTTTCAGTATCGCGGCGAGCGGTTTTGGCTGTAGCCCGCGGGCAAGACACGCGCAGCCGAGACCACATTAACGCCAACGCCCTTGACCGCCTGAAGCCACGGTAATACTGTTTCCGCATTGGCTTTGTGCAGCCGAAACTCGGGAGGGAACAGATGCCAAACAACAAGGACGCACCGCGCAGTATCGCTCGGCGTGAAATGCTCAAACGCGTGGGCGCGGCGGGCGCCGTGGGTGCGGTTGCCGCCCTGCCGGCCGCCGAGTTGACGCCATCCGCTCAGGCGCAATCCAAACCATCCGGCGTGCCTCCGCCATCCGTACGCGAGGCGCTGGAAACACTGACCGCCACCGAGTCCGACATCCTTGAAGCGATGGTCGCGCGCATTATTCCAACCGACGACAACGGCCCCGGCGCGGCGGAAGCGCGCGCCGCGCACTACATCGACCGCGCGCTCACCGGGCCGCTGGCTTCGAGCAAGGCCGCGTATGTATCGGGCCTCGCCGCACTCGATGCCTACGCGCAATCCGCCAAGGGCGCGCCGTTTACCAAGCTCAACGCGCGCGATCAGGATGCCGTGCTCACCGATCTGGAAAAAAACGTCGCCAAAGATTTTCGGCCGAGTGCGGCGGCGTTTTTCAACATGGTGCGCACGCACACGATGCAAGGCACTTTCTGCGACCCCTACTATGGCGGCAACGCCCATTTTGTCGGCTGGAATTTGATCGGGTATCCGGGCATACGCATGGTGGTGGCGCCGGACGAGCAAAGCATGAAAAAACCACCGAAGGCGCTGCGCAAATCCGCCTACGACGAAGCCATGTTCAGCAAGCGCGGGGGCACCCATGGCCACTAACCTGAAAAAAACCAACGTGGTGGTGATCGGCCTAGGTGCCGCGGGCGGCACTGCCGTGCTGCCGCTGACGCGCGCGGGGCTGGACGTGGTGGGCCTCGAAGCCGGCGACTGGCTGCAAGCGCGCGACTTCGCGCCCGATGAGCTGCGCAATAACTTTCGCGGCTGGCCGCAATCGGTGCAAAAAGCCAATCAGGAGGTGCCCACGCACCGGCGCAACGACAAATCGCCTTACTCGCCGCGCCCCGCTTTTCATCCAATGATGAATGCCGTCGGCGGCACCATGCTGCATTTTTTTGCGCAGGCCTGGCGCTTGAGTCCGTGGGATTTCAAGGTGGTGTCCGAGACCACGCGCCGCTACGGCGCATCACGCATCCCCAAGGGCTGCACCGTTGAAGACTGGCCGTTCGGCTACGAGGAGCTTGAGCCCTACTACGACAAGGTCGATTACGAAGCGGGCGTATCGGGCAAGGCCGGGAACCTTCAGGGGAAAATCGATCCGCGCGGCAATATTTTCGAAGGGCCGCGCAGCCGCGAGTATCCGATGCCGCCGCTGCGGCTGACCGAGTTCACCGAGCACATGTCCAACGCGGGCAAGAAGCTGGGCTGGGCGCCGTTTCCCGGCGCGGCGTTGATTAACTCGGTCGCGTACGACAATCGCGGCGCGTGCGTGTACCACGGCTTTTGCACGCGCGGCGGCTGCCACGTCAAGGCCAAGAGCAGCCCCGATATCACCACCATCCCCAAGGCGCAGGAAACGAGACGTCTCGCCGTAGTCACGCGCGCGCACGTCACGCGAATCGACGTTGACGACAAAACCGGACGCGTCACCGGCGCCACCTACCTCAAGGATGGCGTCGAATATTTCCAGCCCGCCGACGTTGTGCTGCTCGCGGGCTACACCTACGAAAACGTGCGCCTCTTGCTGATGTCCAAATCGAAGGCGTTCCCCAACGGCCTGGCCAACAACAACGGGCAGGTCGGGCGGCATTACATGACGCACAACACCGCGTCACGGGTGTTCGGGCTGTTCCCGCGCAACATCAACAACTGGTACGGCACGCAGGGACAAGGGGTCGCGCTCGACAACTGGGCCGACGACAATTTCGATCACGGCGCGCTGGATTTTATCGGCGGTGGCAACCTGTTCGTCTATTCCGACCGGCGGCCCATCGATGCCGCGATGATGCCCACCTTCGGCAGACCCACGTGGGGCTCGGCATGGAAGGCGTTCATCAAGGAAAACGCCGACCGCTGGAACCTCGCCACCATGCAAAAAACCACGCTGCCCTATGAGGACAACGTGCTCGATCTCGACCCCACGGTGAAAGATCGCCTCGGCAACCCGGTGATCCGCATCACCGCCGACTGGAAAGACAACGACCGCAAGGTCAGCGAATTTCTGCGCGAAAAAATGAAACAGTGGTTCATGGAAGCCGGCGCCATCGCCACCGAAAACGCACCGGTGGGCACGCAAGGGCCGTCCACCCACGCCATTGGCGGCACGCGCATGGGCGACAACAAAGCCACCAACACCGTGGATCGATGGGGCTACACGCACGAAGTGCCGAATCTCGGCGTGTTGGGCGGATCGGTGATGGGGGTAAGCGGTGCACGCAATCCGACGCTGACTATTCAGGCGCTGGCTTGGCGCACGGCGGAGCGGTTGGGTCAGCAGTGGAAGTCGATAGCGGAATAATTTATTAAGTATTTGTTTTTATTGAGTAATTTTTAAGGACTGCACCGACAAGTCTACCGCGAAGTTAATTCACCGTCGCCCCCGATGCCCTCACCAGATTACCCTTGGACACAATTTCCGCCTTGATCTGTGCAGCAAACTCCGCCGCCGTGTTGCCGATGACGATGCCGCCGTTCTCGGTGTATTTGCTGCGCACATCGGGCATGGCGATCACGCGCGCGGCATCATGCTGCAGCTTGGTGAGTATCGCCGCGGGCGTGCCGGCGGGCGCCAGTAAACCAAACCACGCCACGGCGCTGAAACCCGGATAGCCGGATTCGGCGATGGTGGGCAGTTCCGGTACCACCGGTATGCGCTGGAGCGAACTCACCGCGATCGCGCGCACTTTGCCCGCGCGCACCTGCGGCAGCGTGAACAGCGTGTTGCCAAAATACATGGTCACGCGCCCGCCGATGACGTCCGTCATGGCCACCGCCACATCCTTGTAGGGGATATGACTGAGTTCGACCGCTGCCCGGTTCGCCAACAGCGCGCCGGCGAGATGCGTCGACGTGCCTGCACCAGAGGAAGCATAGGTGATCTCGCCCGGACGCGACTTCGCCAGCGCAACCAGCTCCTTCACACTCTTGACCGGCAGCGAAGGATGAACGATCAGAATATTGGGCGTCTCCAAAAAATTCATGATCGGCGCAAAGTCGCGCAAGGGATCGTAAGCGAGCTTGGGGTAAAGCGTCACATTGGTGGTCATTGCCGCATCACCGCTGAATAACAGCGTGTAGCCATCCGGCGCCGACTTCGCCACACGCTCCGCCCCTACACTGCCGGCGGCGCCGGGGACATTCTCAACCACCACTGGTTTCGCCCACAACTCGCTCAACTTCTGCGTGACGATGCGCGCGCTGATGTCCGTCCCCGATCCCGCGGGAAACGGTGCCACGACGCGCACGGGTTTTTCCGGGTAGCTGGTTTGGGCGGATGCGTTAAGCGCGGCCAACAACAGGGCCATTGTGCAGAGCGTACCGAGGGGATGTTTCATTATCTTCCTTCGTTTATCAAGACAGTCGAAGATCAGCAATGAATTCTGTAATTGCCATCCGCAGTATGTACCCCCCCCCCCCCCCC
>VFLF01000533.1 GCA_009885185.1 Nitrosomonadales bacterium
CCAGTACGATCACGGCAGCGTCAGCGTGGCCGCCAAGATACAGGGGCGCGAAGCCATTACACTGCATCCAAAAGACGCGGCAGCACGCAAGCTCAAGGCCGGTGACGTGGTGCGCGTATTCAATGATCGCGGCGCATGCCTCGCCGGTGTGAAAATCGATGACGGCGTGCGCCCCGGTGTGTGCGTGCTGCCCACCGGCGCTTGGTTTGATCCGCTGGATGGCACACAAAATGATTCGCTGGAAAAACATGGCAATCCGAATGTGCTAACGCTGGACAAAGGCACGTCGAAGCTCACGCAAGGGTGTAGCGCGCACACCACGCTGGTGGAAGTGGAATTATTCAAGGGTGAGTTGCCGCGTGTCACCGCGTTTGATCCGCCTGTATTTTTTAACCGATGACTCCCATAGCCATAAGATTGCGCGCGATGTTGTGTCGAGTGATTCTGGCGTCTATCGGCCTCATCATCGCGCATGCCCCGCACGCGCAAAGCTGGAAACCCGCCCGCAACGTCGAACTCGTCGCCGCGTCGGCGGCGGGAGGCGGCTCGGACCATCTGGCGCGGCTGATACAAAAAATCGTTCAGGAGCAAAAAATCATCGACGTGCCGATGACGGTGATCAACAAGCCCGCTTCCGGTGGCGTGGTGGCGTGGATGGGGCTGAATCAAAACCCGATGGACGGACATCATCTATCGATCAGCACGGCGAATCTCATCACCAACCACATTACCGGGCGCAGCACGCTGCATTACAGCGATGTCACCTCGGTGGTGCAGTTGTTCAGCGAATCGGTCGCCATCGCGGTGCGCGCGGATTCGCCGATCCGCAGCGGGCGCGATCTCGTGGCGTTGCTCAAGGCCGACGCCGGCAACGTCAGTGCGGCCATCGGCACCAGCCTCGGCAACTCCGGGCACATCGGACTGGCGCTGGTAACGCAGGCGGCGGGGGGCGACGCAAAGAAACTCAAGGCCGTGGTGTTTCAGTCCGTGTCGCAAGGCGTGACCGCGTTGATCGGCGGACACGTCGATGTGGTGAGCACCGCCGCGTCGAATCTCGCCGCGCAGCACATCGCCGGACGCATCCGCATCATCGGCCTCACCGCGCCGCGCCGTTACGCGGGCGCGCTGTCGGCGGTGCCCACCTGGCGCGAGCAGGGCATTGCGGTGGAAGTTGATAACCTGCGCGGCGTCATCGGCCCCAAGGCCATGAGCGCGGCGCAGATCGCGTATTGGGAAGCGGTGTTCGCGCGCGTGGCCGCCACCGCCGAGTGGAAAGCGAATCTGGAACAAAACCAGTGGACCGACAGCTTTGCAGGTGCTGCCGCCAGCAGCAAAATATTGAAAGACCAGCACGACGAAATGCGCGCCGGATTGGCCGCCTTGGGCATGGTAAAATAATCCTTTAATAACAAATACTTACGAATGTATTCTACGACGAACATAGCGCCGTATGCGGTGTGCACCCACAACGCCTCTACGCAATCCGAAAACCGCATGCACAGCGATGACGTGGCGCGGCAATTCGGTTTCAAGGGCGGGCTGGTGCCCGGCGTCACGGTGTTCGCGCACATGACGCAACCGCTGGTGGCGCGCTACGGCGAGGCGTGGCTGGCGCGCAGCACGGCGGAGGTGAGCTTTGCCAAGCCCGCGTACGAAGGCGAGTGGCTGACCATACACACCGCCGACGCGGATGACGGATCGCATACGCTCACCTGCCTGAACGAACAAGGCATCGAACTCGCGGGCATGAGTGCGGCGCTGCCGCCTGCACCTGCTCAACCGGATGCGCGCAGCGACATCCCGCCCGCGCCGCCATTGGCCGAGCGCCCCGAAGTCACCTGGGACTTGATGGAAATCGGCCAGCCTTTCCCCGCGCTCGCATGGACACCCACTGCGGAAGAAAACCGCGAATGGTGCAGCGACTGCCGCGACGAACTGCCCTTGTATCGCCAAGGCCCGGCACCGCTGCTGCACCCAGGATTGATCTTGCGTCAGGCCAATTTCGCGCTGCGTAAACGCTTTATCATCCCCGCGTGGATACACGCGGCCAGCCGCATCACGTTTTTTGAAGCGCTGCGCGTCGGCCCCGATTACGAAGTGCGCACCATCCCCGAAGAAAAATGGAACCACAAGGGCCATGAGTTCGTGCGCTTATATGTAGCGGTGCGTTGCGGGCAGCGTACCGTCGCCGAGATGTTGCACACCGCGATCTTTCGTCCGCGCGTGCGCAAGGACAATTCGTAGCATGGAGACATGAGGCCTATGGATTTTCGTGCTGCTGGTTTTGCATCCGTGTTACTTGTGCTCTCGTACGCGCCGCTCAATGCGGCCGACGCCTACCCCACGCGCCCCGTGCGCTTCGTCGTGCCCTTCGCCCCCGGCGGCAGCTCCGACACCATCACGCGCCTGATAGGGCCACGCCTCGCCGAACAGATGGGGCAACAATTCGTGCTCGACAATCGCTCCGGCGGCAACGGCGCCATCGGCACGCAGATCGTGGCGCAGGCCGCACCCGACGGCCACACCATCGGGCTTGCCTACATCGCAACCCTTGCCACCAATCCGGCCATCTCCGGCGACGTGGGTTACGACCCGCTCAAGGATTTTGCCGCTATCACACAGCTCACGGCGTCCGCCAACGTGCTGGCGGTGCATCCCAACGTCGGCGCGGCATCGCTCAAGGAACTTATCGCGCTGGCCAAGGCCAAGCCCGGTCATCTGAATTATTCTTCCGGCGGCATCGGTACCATCGGCCATCTGAGCGCGGAACTGCTGCAACACGCCGCCGGCGTCAAGCTGAACCACATCGCCTACAAAGGCAGCGGGCAGGCGGTGATTGATTTGCTGGGCGGACACGTCGGCATCATGTTCAGCGGCATGGCGGCGGTGCAGGGCCACGCCAAAGGTGGCAGGTTGAGACTGCTGGCCGTCACCGGCAAGGAACGCATGACGATCGCCGCCGACGTGCCCACCATCGCGGAATCGGGTTATCCGGGGTTTGAAGCCGTCGGCTGGTTCGGACTGGTGGCGCCCGCGCGACTGCCCAAGCCCATTGTCACGCGCTTGAACAACGAAGTCATCAAGGCGATTAACACGCCCGACGTGCGCGAGCGCCTTACGGCCATCGGCTTCGACGTGGTGACCAGCACGCCGGAGGCCTTTGCGCGTTACATCGAAACCGAAGTGGTGAAATGGCGCAACGTAGCGAAACAGATGGGATTGAACTCCAGATAATTCCGCGCGCCAGCGTCACGCCGCCGCGCGCGCCCGTTGCGGCACGAGCAAATCAATCAGCTCCCGCGCCGAGTGGCGCTCCATGTTCAGCGCCACATCTGCGATGCGATCCACCGGCAATTGCGGATTGTTACCGGCCAGCTTGCGGCTGATCGCGGCGGCATCCATCGGCGCGGCGAGTGAACCGGTGGGGTCGAGAATATCCACGCGCATCCAGTCGTTATTCACCTGCGCCGCCACCCAGCCTGCGAAATGCACCGGGTACAGTTTATCCAGCGCGGGGTCGTCCACCAGTTCGAGCGTCGCCGCGAGTTCGCCTAGCGCGGG
>VFLF01000889.1 GCA_009885185.1 Nitrosomonadales bacterium
AATCCGGCGCACGAATATCCGGGACTGAAGATACACACCAATTCGACGTTCAAAGTGCCCACGCCCTCGCTCGGCGGACACTGTATTGCGGGCTGCATGGCGGGCAACGCCACAGCCATGCTGGAACACACCACCGAGCTGGTGAAGCAGCGCAGCACCAGCTACACCGGCGCAAAAATGCGTGATTTTCAAACCGTGCAACTGCGCGTGGGCATGGCCGGCGCCAAAATCGACGCGGTGCGCACCTGGCTGCGCAACGATTGCATTGAGGCGCACAACATCTACCGCGCGGGCGGCAAGCTCGATATGGAAACCAAGCTGCGCTACAAACGCAATTGCGCGATGGGCATGAAGCTGCTGACCGAAGCCGTCGATTCGCTGTTTGAAATGCTCGGCGCCAACGGCATCTACGACTCAAGCGCCATGCAGCGTATTTACCGCGATCAACACGCGGCGGCGGGCCATTTCAGCTTCAGCACCGACGCGCAGCTGGCGCCGTGGGCGCAGGTGTCATTGGGCGGGGAGTTTAAAAGCCCGACGCTGTAGGATGCCGGTGAGCGCAAACCGCATCGATGATGCCGCCCGTAGTTAGTCAACAATGGTATTATCTGACCAATTTGGCTGAACCACGGGAACGGAGGCAAATATGCAGGTCAACATTTACGATGCCAAAACCAATCTATCGGCGCTACTGGACAAAGCCGTGGCGGGAGAGGAAATCATCATCGCGCGCGCGGGCAAGCCGCTGGCGCGCCTGATGCCGGTGACCGCGGTTGCGTCCAAAAGCGGTGTGCGTCTGGGCGGGCTGAAACGCGCCAAGCTCAAGCTTGCGGCGGATTTTCACGCGCCCATGGCCGACAGCGATCTGCTGGGCAAGTGATCCCGCCGGATGAAACTGCTGCTCGATACGCATTGCCTGATCTGGGCGCTGGCCGATGCCCCCGCATTGAGCGTGGCGGCACGTGCGGCAATGGCGCGTGCCGACGAAGTGGCCTTCTCCGAGGCCTCGGTATGGGAAATCGGCCTCAAGTGGCGCAAAGGCAAGATCAACCTGCAACCACGCCGCGTGGTTGAGCAGGCATTGCGCGACGGCTTTCGCCTGTGCGCGCTGTCGCTTGAGCCGATTTTGCTGTCCTGCGAGTTACAGCAAAAACACGGCGATCCGTTTGACCGTTTGCTGTACGCACAGGCCAAACACTTGGGCTATCGGCTGTTGAGCATTGACCGAACCTTGAGCGAATTCGGCGCGCAGGTGATCAACCCGCGCTGAAGGGATAGTGGCGGAAAACAACAACACCCTGCCTTCCGCTTGTCGTCAGCAGCGCCCTTATTCCCGCCACAACGTTCCCAGTTCCAGCTCCGGCGCGATTTTTACCAACGCCACCAGGCCTTGCCGCGCACGGCTGCGCCAGCCGCGACCGCGCGACACAAGATCGCGCCATGCGGCGTTAAAGATTTCCGCCTGACCGGACTGCGAAAAATACGCCGCCAACGCGGCAACCTGCAACAAATCCTTGGTGGATTTAGTGCGTTGCGATACGGGACGCTCGCCATACACCAGCAACTTATGCACGGCGTAACGCTCCGGCGCGGGCAGATTCACCGTGCAGGCGCCGGTGCGACCGAATATGCAACCTTGCGTGGTGCCTTCGAGCGAAAACTGCATGAATTTCAGCGGCTCCAATGCCACGTTGAGCGCGGGCACGATCACGGGCTTGTTGCTGCGTGTGCGGCTGGTGAGGAAATCCACCCGCAGTTCCGCATCTTTCGGGTTACGGTATTGCGTGCCGATGGAGCCATCGAGTTCGGTGATGGGCAGCAAGCCCATTTCCAGCGATTGCAGTGCGCCATGCACATTCACTTCGATATCCGCGGGCAGCGCCACGGATACGTTGCTGCCGGCGTGCGCGAGGTCCACGTCGAGCGTCGTCACGGCGTCGCGCCAGCGTACGCCCAGCATGTTGCCAAACGCCAAAAACGCGTGCGTGCCGACGAGCACCGCACCGGCGCGGAACAAGCCGTATTCGGCCAAGCGTTTGATAACGCGAAAATGCTTGGGCGCGTTCTCCGTGCATCCCAGATGGATCGCGGCGAGCGCCTGCGGCGTCAGCGCCTTAGTGTTTCTTTCGTTGCGGAATTTTTCGACCAGCGCGCGCACCTGCTCGTTATCGGGACCGACATAGATCACCCGTGAGCGCTCCGCGCCGGCTTCGCGATACGAAAAATACCAATAGGCCTTGCCCTTGCGCTGAAGGGTATGGAAGCTGCCGGAAATACCGGACAGCGCGTTGTCCATCTCGAATGCGCGCGTGCGTTCCGCCAATTCGGCGTACGCCGTCTGCGCGGAAAGGGACAGTTCGCTATAGCGTGGCGGCGTCATTGCGCGTGGGAATACCGTGTCAGCAAACCAAGTTGCTAGTCATTATTTCAAAATGTCTAGCAACTCGCAAGGGACGGCTGACACCGCCGCACCTAAAAAAGGTAACTATTTGTTTTTATTACTAAATTTTACTATCCAACCCCGCCTCGGCAATCTCCGCCGCGCGCAACAAAGCGCGCGCCTTGTTCTGCGTTTCCTGCCATTCGCCTTCCGGATCAGAATCGGCGACCACGCCGCCGCCCGCTTGCGCGTAGAGCATGCCGCCCTTGACCACGCCGGTGCGTAGCGCGATGGCCACATCCATGTTGCCGTCAAAGCCGAGGTAGCCCACCGCGCCGGCGTAGATGCCGCGTTTGACCGGCTCGAGTTCGTCGATGATTTCCATGGCGCGCACTTTGGGCGCGCCCGACACGGTGCCCGCCGGAAACGTGGCGCGCAGCACGTCGATGGCGCCCAAGCCCGGTTTGATTTTGCCTTCGACGTTGGACACGATGTGCATCACGTGTGAGTAGCGTTCGATCACCATTTGTTCGGTGACATGCACTGTGCCGGTTTGCGACACGCGGCCCGCGTCATTGCGGCCCAGATCGACCAGCATGATGTGCTCGGCGCGCTCTTTCGGATCGGCGATGAGTTCTTCGGCCAGGGCCTTGTCTTCTTCGGCGGTGGCGCCGCGTTTGCGCGTGCCGGCGATGGGCCGCACGGTGACGATATCGCCTTCGAGCCGCGCGAGGATTTCGGGCGATGCGCCGACCACGTGATAGTCGTCGAAGTCAAAATAATACATGTATGGCGACGGATTCAGCGTGCGCAGAGCGCGATACAAGGCCAGCGGCGTGGCGCGCAGCGGCTTTGACATGCGCTGCGACGGTACCACTTGCATGATGTCGCCTTCGAAGATGTATTGCTTGGCGCGCGCCACCGCTGCGTGATACGCCTTCTGGCCAAAGCCGGACACCGCCGGCTCGGATGCCGCCGTGCTGGCAGGCGGAATCACCACCGACGCGCGCAATTTTTGCAGCAAATCCGCCAACCGCGCGCGCGCCTTGTTGAAGGCATCCGGCTCGCCCGGTTTGGCGTACACCACTAAAAAAAGCTTGCCCGACAGATTATCGACAATGGCGATTTCTTCCGACACCAGCAGCGCGATATCCGGCGTGCCGAGTTGATCGGGCTTTTGCACGTGCGCGAGTTTTTTCTCGACGTAGCGTACGGTGTCGTAGCCGAAGTAACCCACCAGCCCGCCGCAAAAGCGCGGCAGTTTGGCTGTCGTTTCAAGCGGGGCCACCTTGAATTGCGCGAGATATTCTTCGACGTAATCCAGTGGATCACCCACGGTCTTTTGTTGGGTAATCGACGCGCCGGAAAATTCCGTACATTGATAGCCGCGTACTTCGATGCGCGTTTTTGCCGCGAGGCCGATAAACGAATAACGCCCGAAGCGTTCGCCGCCGACCACGGATTCGAGCAGATAGGTATAGGGCTGGTTGGCGAGCTTGAGATAGATCGACAGCGGCGTGTCGAGATCGGCAAACGTCTCCAGCACGAGGGGGATGCGGTTGTAGCCTGCCTGCGCCAGGCGCCTGAATTCGGCTTCGGTCATGAGTCACTTTCCACAAAAAACGGTTGATTCAGGGTTGCGCCGGGGTGATCG
>VFLF01000580.1 GCA_009885185.1 Nitrosomonadales bacterium
ACATCTATCAGGTTCTGGCGTGTAAAGCCGGCATTACGGCAACCCATCCGTTGCCTCTCACCCGGGACTACATGTATCGTCGTTAGCAAACTGCCCACTTTGCGAGGCGTGTCCAATCACACCCGCCCGCCGCCGCATCGGCTGCCGTTTCCTGCCCCCCCGCCACCCGCACCGCACTCGCAGCACCGCCTGCGGTAGCGCCGCTGCGGGCTGCTTGATCCTGCCTTGTCACGCCGGCGAATCCGTGTATTGCCTGCAGCGACCTACGATTTGCCGAAACGCACTTTCGCTTCGTTCAAACAATTGGTTTTGGCATCGCTTGCAAAAGCGTCGCATTTTTCCTTCGCCACCACGTAATCCGCATCGCGCTTGTCCGAAGCTGCGTCCTTGCGTGCGACGGCGCCGGCATCGCTCGCCTTGGTGTTTGCCTTGGCAGACGTCTCAGCGGCCTTTTCATTCGCATTGTTTGTCGTCATCCGCGCCTTGGCGTCGGCCTTATCGGCAACCGCAGCGGCCTTAGCTTCCTTCACGCAGACATCCTTGACATTTCCGGCCAAGTCGTCGCATTTTTCCTTGGCAACGGCATAGTTGGCATCCGCCCTGGCGACGCGCGCCTTGTAGCGGGAGTCCACCGAGGGCTTGTACTCTGCTTCGAGTTCTGCCTTCGCGACTTTCTCATTGCCGCTTGCCTCGGCCTTGCAAATGTCTTTCGCATTGCCGGACAAGGATCCGCACGTTGCTGACGACGATTTATACTGCGCCGCAATACCGTCTTTACTGCGCTGATATTGTTCTTTTGACATATTTTGCGACATCGCGCCCGCGCTAAAAGCCAAGCTGATCGCTACCGCAACCGCATTGATAGTGAATTTGTTCATATCGATTCCTTTGATGGTTGATGACTGACGCACCGCGCAGACGGCATCTTCTATTTTTTATGCCGCATACGAATTCAGACCTTGTGAAATCAGTGCTTGTGTTCCTCGACATTTTTTTGCCACTTGCTGAGTTGCTTCTCTGTTTCTTCCTTGGAGATGCCATACGTCTCCTGAATCTTGCCCGCAAGGTGATCGCGCTTTCCGCCGATGACATCCAGCTGATCTTCAGTGAGCTTGCCCCACTGCTCTTTGACATTTCCCTTGAACTGCTTCCAGTTTCCTTCGATGCGATCCCAGTTCATTTTGATTTCCTTTAAATTGATGGAAGTTTCGAGCGGAACGACATATTCCGACCGTTGAGTTGATTGTGCGTTGCATTGACAGTGCGTTCCGTGCGGCGGCGCGCATAGCGCGAAATAAAACCAACTGTTGCTTGCAACGTCACCACCCGAAGCAGGGAGATCAACCTGCACGCTTCTGCCAGGCGTCCTGAATTCGATGAAGGAAAACAGGCAGAAACTGCATGCCGTATCGCACGAACAATCCCCGCAGGAGCAGTGCAGCCGAACTGGCCGTCGCAACCTGTACGCCCGAGGACAGGGGCGCGACCCGCGTGCGGCGTGCAAGCCAAAACCCGAGAACACCCGCAACGCCCGCAACCAGCACCCAGGTTGAAGGCCTTGCAAGACTTGCACGGGCCGCAACCCGTATCCGGCATAGACTGTCTTTCGTGCTCTGCCTGGACTGCGCGACCCGCAGTTCAGCGGCGTAAACGGCGGCCTGACTGGGTGCTCGCATCATGGCGAAGTACGCTCAATCGCTGGCTTTCCCGCTATTTGCCGGCGCGTTGCGGAGAAGAGCAGATCGCGGCTCAAGCCGATGCAACGGTAAATCAGTGCCACTCCCGCAATCAAGTTAAAGGCCGAAAGCGCGCCTATCGCTGCCAGCGGATGCAACCCTAACGCAATTGCGCAAATCGTAAGCACCGCCATCAACGCCAGCCACGCCGTAACAATGCAGATTGCCGCGGTCACACTCAAAAAAATCATCCACATGAGTGCAATGCCCGCACGGCGAGCTTCCAGCGACATCAACTCCAGCAGATTTGAAAACGTGTCGCGTACTGCCGCAAATGCCAGCGACAGTTCGGCAGCTATGCCTGCCGGGGGCCGACGATTTGCATCGGCGGGTGCAGCACCCTCTTGCTTTGCTGCGTCTATGGGTGGCACTGCACCGCCTCTCCAAATACGCGGTGCCCGGGAAAAAGCACGAGCTGCATTTTGCCCACTCCAGACGCTACTAGCGGGTGAGACGGCTAAGCAAGAATCCGGCAGCCAGCGCCACCGCGATAGACTTCATCGGATGCGCTGAAACGTAACTGCACGTGTCCTCAACCAGTTTCTTCTGTGTGGCGTTCAGACTTTGCCCCTGCTCGGCCAGCCAGTCGGCTGTAGGAGCCGCGGCGCTCGCTGCCTTGTCCACTGCCTGATGCGCCAATGCCGCCACCCGGTCGATGGCGGGTTTGACATGGCGTGCCGCGTCGTCGGCAGCACCTGCGATGGAATTTACCGCAGCGTGTGCGCCTGTCGATGCCTTATTCAAAACACCCTCTGAGTTATTCGACAAATCGGACGGTGCGAGGTTGTTGCCAAGTGTGGTGGTATTCATGTGAGGCTCCTTGTGTTATTAAATAACTTCAATTAAAACAGATACTTACGAGTAATGAGTCACAAAATAAATTTCCTCCCCTTCAAGGGGAAGGGGTTACTTTGGTAATTTGTTACACAGTGCAATTACGACGCCACCAGCAAAGACAGCCGTCTCGCCGGCAGCAGTAATGACTTCAGGCGCGTAACCGCTGCGCCAAAAATTTCCGTGACTTCGTTCGCTATGCTTTTTTGCGCATCGCGCTGCGCGCACTCGCGTCCACACCATTCGGTGTCCATTAATGCGTTAAAGCGCGCCTCGATGTCGTCGACGCCTTGCAATGGCAACGCCGCGACACCCGGCGGCAGCCATGTCCTGGCGCCGCAAAACTGCAAGGTCTCCACGTAGGAGGTCAGTAAAAAGTGGACTTCGTGTTCGGTTTTCAAGCGGCAAATGACTTCATTTACGTGCATCGTGTTCTCTCCAGGCGAAAGTCGAACCGGTTGTGGTAATTATTCGCGCCGCAACAAACGCCGCTTACGGCAGGATGACACTCGCACGATTGGCGTCAACATTCGCTCTAGTTGAAAAGCATGTAGACAACGACCAGCACAATGACCGGCACACCCAAAAGCCAACCCAGAACATATTTACCCATGATTGCTGCTCCTGTTAGCTTGATACCACCACGACTTACCGTCATGCACACCCTCACGACGGTCACTTGCCTGCAACAACATTAAGCTGCCGCGCGAATAGTCGAAGGACAAAAGAAACGCGACTTCATTCAGAATACGCAGAATGTCGTACACGGTATGTGCGGTGGCGCACAAAAGGTAGTTTGAATACGACAACAAAAAAGCTCCCCGGAAATCAGAGAGCTTTCTTGCTCTGGCGTATTCGGCGAAAGAAAAAACCGCGTGCCGTCTCCACTACGCCTTACGAACGAGCGTGTTATTCCCAATACGGCGAACGCTCGTAGTATTTATATACGTCGCGGTTCCACTTCTCTTCGGCCATGGAAGGCCAGTGATCCGCGTCGAATCCGGGCGCTGCCTCCAATCTTTCCTTGGAAACATCCAGCACGTACTCGTTTTCGGCTACGTCATACTTGAAGGAGCTGAACGGGATTGCGAACAGCTTTTCTCCCATACTCAGAAAGCCACCGAACGACACGACGGCGTAAGCGACCCTACCGGTACGCGGATCAATCACGACTTCCTTGATATCGCCAAGGTTGTCACCTTTGGGATTGACCACATCCGTGCCTATCATGCTGGAAGCCTTTACGGGCGAGTTTGAAAACGCTTGCACTTGACTCATTTTGATTCTCCGGTTATGTAATGGATAAAGGATGGAAAAGAAACTCAGCAGCGCTGATAGCGCTCAAGCGTGGAACAACTGATCAATTGTGCGCACACGCGCTGAATTCCTGCACGCAGCGTATTCAGCTTATGTCATACGCGCTGTACGGTGGCGTACATAAACGATGTCAATAGATTCGCGCTTCACTGATGTCGCTTTTCCCGCTGCAGATCGAAACTATTAGGGTGGTCTGACGGACTAATGCCGTGCATCACCGTGACCTTAGAGTGCTTGTCATGGCAATATTCGTGCGGATCAACTTAACCATTTTTCTTCCGCCATGGAAGGCCAATGATCCTTGTCGAATCCCGGCGCCTCTATCAGACGTTCCTGATCGACATTGAGAACAAAGCATTTCTGTTCGGTGTCCAGCACGAGTGCCGCCCACGGAATCGCAAAGAATTTGTCGCCAATCGTCAAAATGCCGCCGAATGACAGTACGGCATAAACAATGCGCCCCGCGGTTACGTCGAGCATGATGTGCGTTATTTCGCCGAGGTCTTTCCCGGCGCCGTTTTTTACTTTGTTTCCTACGAGTGTGTCAGCCGCCATGATGCGGGGACCGGGACCTTCGTGAACTTTCGTGGAACTTCCTGCAATGCGAGCGCTGTCAGCGCATACCTCAACCGTCGCGTTTGTCAAATTCATGATGAATCTCCTTCAAATGTAAAAATGTCCCCGAGTACGGTGGGCGTAACTTTGCAGGGTCGTATCGGCATCGTTTTCGTTTACTTGGGCCGTGGACGCGCCAGGCTCGGCTGCACCGCCTGGAGGCGCCCGGCACGCAGCTCAACCACGGCCTTCGCCACGGCGCGAGCGACATTGCGCGTTTCTTCCTGCACGGGTTTATCGCGATCCAGTGCTTCGTGACTGGTCGCATACGGCTCGTAGTAGCCGATATAGCGATCCAATTTCGCCTGCGCGCCGGCGTCGATAAAACCCATCCAGTCGAGCCAGTCCGAAAGGCCGCGGCGCACCCCTTCGATACCGGCCACATCGCCGTGAACGATCAACCCGTAAGCACGACCTGCCAGGTGTTGAGGATAGTCCCATCCCGCCAGTTCGAGGTCTTTTGCTTTGCCGGCCTTCTTGCCGGAGGTCGAGGTGGGATCGGCGTTACCCCCATCGGCGCACACCAGACGGTCGATCATCAGCTTTAACGGACTCGGGCTCTGATACCAGTACACCGGCGTCACAATCATCACCGCATGGGCAGCCGTCCAGCGTTCGTAGATTTCGGCCATCCAGTCGTTGTTCTGATTAAGGGCATGATTGGGATAACAGCTGCACGGCCAGTGGCACAGCGGCATCGCGGTCGACGCGCAGCCCTTGCAGGGATAAATATTCCGACCGTATTCGGAGGTGATCAGACTCAGGTCCAGCACGTCGGGCTGGATATCGGCCTGCTCCAGCACTTCGCGGGCCATCCCCACCAGCCGGAAGCTCTTGGACATCTCGCCCGGGCAGGTGCCGTCGTTACGCGCCGAGCCGCAGACCAACAACACCCGCGACCGGGTTAAGGGATGGGCCCATCGCTGCTGCGCCTCATTCAGGCGCTGCTTCGTCGCAATCCACTCGGTTGACAACTGATAATTCGGATCGGCATACCCCGGCCCCGCCTTCTGCGTGAACGGCGCCTTGCGTCCGTCGCTATAGGCCTGCCACGCAATCTCTTCAAGCTGCGCAATAGCGTCGTCCTGAGCACGAAATGCCGGATCGATGAAGGATGCGCGAAAGCGGGTACTAAACTTCGCACGATCGAGACGAGGCGGCGCCTGGCCTTTGCGAATTTCAGTCATGTTGTCGGATTCGCATTTATTCGTAAGTTTATGTTTTTATTACTATTTTTTTATTACTGGATCCGCTTCGTCTCCCGCATCACATCAAGCCCATGCGTAAGCGCCCATCTATGTCATGCCGCAATTGTTGGCACTTCGATGAGGGGATTCTGTGCGTTATCGAACATACGACAGAAAACATTTCATTTACCTTTGCCCAACCTATGAAGCCCTCGTCGGTAGTACCTGCCGCCATCTCTCAACCGACGCCCCAGGAACTGGCGCTGTCGGGTTACTGGACTGCGCGCAGCATGAGCGCCGTCGCGCAGCAGCTGGATCTGCTGTCCGCACCGTCCACTACCGCGATGACCGTTGACGGTTCGCGCATTGAGGCGCTCGATACCGCTGGTGCTTGGGTACTGCAAAAACTCATGCAGCGGCTGCGCGGCGAAGGCATAACCGTGACCGTCAATGGTCTGCGCCCGGATTTAAGCAAGCTGCTGGATGTCGTGGCGCAACAAGTTGCCGATCAAGCAGCGGCGCCATCTAATCTCACCCACAAATCCACAACCCCGCTTGAACGCATCGGGCGCAGCGTCGTAGAGGCAGGGGAACAAGCCGCTGCACTACTGAGTTTCGTCGGCGAATGCGCTATTGCGCTCGCTGGAAACATTACACACCCGGCGCGAATCCGCTGGCGTCCCATTCTCTTCAATATTCGTAGCGCCGGATTCGATGCCCTGCCTATCGTCGGCCTGCTGGCTTTCCTGCTCGGCATCGTGGTTGCTTATCAAGGCGCCGACCAGCTCAGGCAATACGGCGCCAATATATTCGTGGCGGATCTCGTAGGTTTGTCCATGCTGCGCGAGTTTGCGCCGCTGATCACGGCCATCATCATCGCCGGACGCTCGGGTTCAGCGTATGCCGCACAGATCGGCACCATGGCCGTGACCGAAGAAATCGACGCCATGCGAACCCTTGGCATCGCCCCGCTGGACTTATTGGTATTGCCCAAAATCCTTGCGCTGTTGATTGCGCTTCCGCTGCTGACCGTGTTCGCTGACGTGCTTGGCGTGTTCGGCGGCATGATCATGGCCAAGGCGCAGTTGGG
>VFLF01000508.1 GCA_009885185.1 Nitrosomonadales bacterium
CGCCAGCACCAGTTCGGCGGCGGCCAGCGTCATGCCGGCGGTCTTCATGTTGTCAAGAAAGCCGCGGCGCGAGATGGCTTTGGACAGGTAGTTCTGGACCAGGTCTCTCATGTTCGGCTCCTTCAGCGGGCAATAGGCGCGGACTTGGGCGATTGGGGCCCGAAGTCGGTGGCCAGAAAGGCCGCCATGGTTTTGATTTCGTCAGCGCTCCACACCGCGCCGCGCGCCAGCATGCGGTACAGCGTGGCCTCCCAGGCGCGGGCGTCCAGGCGCTGGTCACGCCATATCGCCTCGCTGTGGCATTGGAAACACTTGCTGACCGTGAGCTCGCGCGCCGGATGGGGCGGTGGGCTTGCCGCACTCCCCGGCGAAACCCTTGCCTTGTGTGCGCTACCGAACTGTCGGAAGTGTCGGTACTGTAGAGAATGGCCCCATGAACCCTGTACCTCAATCAATGGACAAGCCCCTCTCCGACTGGATAGAAGCCTACGGGCGATTGAAGGCGGCGCAGACATCCGCCAAAGCGGCCGGTCCAAGAACTCTGACGATGCGCCAGGACCTTGCCCGGCTGCAACTGTCTGCAGAAAGCGCGCTCAAGCACCTGCAAGCCGGCGTCGATCCCGTAACAAGCCGCGCCCCGATACAGCCCCCTGACGATGTCAAAGGTGATTCGCGGGGCGCCTAAGGGCAAGTGCGGCGAGATGAGATAGCCAAAGCTGCCGCGCGCTTGTGAAGTTAAGAAAGCGATAAGCGCTGGCACACACGATGTCTCTCACTGGCGGGCGCCGTGCCCCCGGATCCAAGGAGATATTTCATGAGCCGCAGTCCGTTCTGTTTTCCACTGTCGTCGCCTCCGACGTTGCGGCCACTGATGGCCGCGTCGTCGCGAGCGAGCGCCTGAAGGACCTATAGCTTTAAGTTGCTGGCCGCGTCAGAGCGGCAGGCCCTGCGCCTGGCCGAGCGGGCACGCAGGCGGCAGACGGGTCCACCTGAAGTCGATAGTTCATAGAAAGCCGGAGCGTGCGCAAGCCCGCTCCGGCTTTGGCTTGTTGGCGTTCTGGAGCTTCGCGCTCTCCTGTGTTACGCTCATCCGTTGGTTGTATGCCGATTAACCCAGACCAGGGAGGAAGCATGTTGCGACGGAACATGGTGATGCTGGCGGCCAGTCTGGCCGTTGGCTTGGCGGCGCCGGCCTCGGCGCAGACCGAAGTAAAAATGATTGGCTTCGGTGGCGGCACCAACGTGCCGAGCTGGGTCGCAATCGACAAGGGCTTCTTTTTGAAAGAAGGCTTGAAGGTAACGCAGGATGTCACGCACGGCTCCAAGGAGCAGATGCAGGACATCATGGCGGGCAAGTATCAGTTCGCCTCCACCGCCTTCGACAACATCGTGGCCTATACCGAGGGTGAGGGCACCGACAAGTTTGCCAATTACGACGTGGTCGCGATCGCCGGCGTGCATTCCGGCATGAACACCCTGGTGGCCCGCCCCGAGATCAAGAAATACTCCGACCTGAAGGGCAAAGTTGTCGCCGTCGACTCGCCGACCTCCGGCTATGCCACGGTGCTTTACCAGATCGTCAAGGACAAGGCCGGGCTGGAGAAGGACAAGGACTACACCACCCTGTCGGTCGGCGGCACCGGCGCGCGCGTCAAGTCGCTGAAGGATGGAACCGGGCATGTTGCCATGATCTCTTCTCCCAACGACATGCAGCTGAAGGATGAGGGCTTCACCATCCTCGGGGACGCGGCCACCGAGATCGGCGAGTTCCAGGGCAGCGCTTACGCGGTGCGCAAGAGCTACGCCAAGGATCATCCAAAGGAAGTCGAGGCCTTCCTCCGGAGCATGGTGGCGGCGACCGATTACGTCTTCTCGGACAAGGCGGGAACCGTCGAGGTGCTGAAGTCGCGCATCAAGGGTCTGTCGGATGCCGACGCCGGCAAGCTCTACGACCGGCTCACTGGCCCGGGCGGGTTGAACAGGCGCGCCACTCTCAACACCAAGGGGATCGAGACGGTGCTGAAGCTGCGCACGCTCTATGGCGGCGCGGCGCCGACCAGGCCCGAGAAATACATCGACCTGAGCTATTACGAGAAGGTCGTCGGGAAGAAGTAATCTCGCCTGCAACAAGCAGAGCGCCGGAACGCCGACCGCGTCCCGGCGTTTTAGCGACAGCGGCAAGCCTTCCGATGCGAATGCTCGCCCTTCTCTCGTTTGTCACCAGGGCAATCTGATTGTCTAAGGAGAATATTTTGGCAACTGACTTCAAGCGTCTCTTTCCGGCCCTGGTTTTCGCCCTGGCGTCGTCACTGGCGATGGTCTTTCCTTGCGCGCATGCGCAAACGCTGCACAAACTTGCCACCAGTACCGATGAAGGCAGGGAGCAGCGCCTGATAGAGGGTGCAAAAAAAGAGGGGTCGCTCCTTTTCTATACCACCACTCCGGTCGAATTTGCGAATCTGCTGATCGAACCGTTCGAGAAAAAATATGGCATCAAGGTCAATGTCTGGCGCTCACGCTCGGAGCTGGTTTTGCAGCGCGTGCTCACTGAAGCACGCGGCGGCAATCCGGTGGTGGACGTCATCGTCAGTCTCTCGCCATCGATAGAAGCATTGCATCGCGAGAATCTGCTGCAAGAAATCGCATCCCGCTATCACAAGGAATTGATTCCTTCTGCCGTCGCCGCCCACCGCGAATGGGCGTCGATCCAGCAGCTGGTGTTCGTCCAGGCCTATAACACCGACAAGGTCAGCAAAAACGAGTTGCCCAAGACTTATCAGGATTTGGCGGCTCCAAAGTGGAAGGGCAAACTCGCCATCGAAGGGTCGGATCACGAATGGGTGTCGTCGGTCATCAAGGACATGGGCGAGGCCAACGGGGTGCGCTTTTTCAATGACCTGGTTGGCACCAATAAACTCTCCGTACGCAACGGCCACCCGCTATTGACCAGCCTGGTGGCATCGGGCGAAGTGCCGCTGGCGCTCACGGTGTATCAATACAGCGTCGAGCAGGCCAAGAAAAAGGGGTCGCCGATCGAATGGTTTGTGATCGAACCGGCAATCACGATCACCAATGCAATCGCGGTTACGAAAAAAGCGCCGCATCCGCATGCAGCGCTACTTTTCTATGACTACATGCTCAGTGCGGAGGCGCACCGCATCCTGGCCAAGATCGGCTACTTCGCGACCAATTCAAAGGTCGCCCCGCCGATCGAGAATGTCAAGTTGAAGATTCTTGAGCCAACCATGTTGCTCGACGAACACGAAAAATCCTACTCCCGGTTTGAATCGATATTGCGTACCAAGTGAATTGGTGCTCAGGATCCCCCTCGGTTTCAGTTGCTCCTTTTGCTCAACATCAGATGCTCAGGTAGTCCTCCCGGACCCGCTGATCACGGTCGATGTCGAGCGAATTCCCATGCCATACGACCCGGCCTTTTTCCAGAATATAGTGGCGGTCCGCAATCTGAAGCAGGCTCTCGATGTTCTTGTCGATGAGTAAAATCGAGTAGCCAAGCTGCTTGAGCCGTGTCAAGCAGGTCCAGATCTCGTTTCGGACAAGGGGCGCCAACCCCTCGGTCGCTTCATCCAAAATGAGTAGAGTGGGATTTGTCATCAGGGCGCGCCCAATCGCGAGCATCTGCTGTTCGCCCCC
>VFLF01000325.1 GCA_009885185.1 Nitrosomonadales bacterium
ACGGCCTCCACGGCCGCCTGCGCTCCGGTCACGGCCACAATTCGGCGGATGCCCTTGGCGATGCCCTCCTCTGCCAACAGCACGAACTTGTAGATCTCCGAGGCGTTGGCCACGTGCGTGCCGCCGCAGAACTCGATGCTGCTCTGCGAGCCCCACGAGGTGCTCTTGTCGGTCAGCAAGTCGTCGATCAAAAACGGATCGTCCCATTTGAACTGTCCGCCGATGAGGGTTACTTTGGTGAAATCGGTCATGTCATACCTCTATCAATTACGCTTTAAAAACGACTTCAAAACCTTCGCCACAGATTTCACAGATGAACACAGATTACCGCGAAAAAAATCCGTGTAAATCTGTGAAATCTGTGGCGCAGGTGTTGACGGTGCGTTTGAAAGCAAAATAAAAGGCCGGTGCAACTTCGCAACCGGCCCATAAAATATTTAATAAAAACAAATACTTAAGAAACACGCTCCAGAACAACCGCAGTGCCCTGCCCGCCGCCGATGCACAGGCTCACCAGCGCGTAGCGACCGCCGGTACGTTGCAACTGGCGCGCAGCAGTGAGCGCAATACGCGCGCCCGATGCGCCCAGCGGATGACCCAGCGCAATCGCGCCGCCGTTGGGGTTGACGCGCTTGTCGTCGAACGCCACGCCCAGGCCTTTCAGGCACGACAACACTTGCGCGGCAAACGCTTCGTTGATTTCGATGATGTCCATGTCCTTTACCGTGAGCCCCAGGCGCGCCAGTGCCTTTTGCGAGGCCGCCACCGGGCCGATACCCATGATGTGCGGCGGCGCACCGGCAGAAGCGCTGGCGATAATGCGCACCATCGGCTTCACGCCGGCTTTTTCACCGGCGGATTTCGAGCCGACCATCAGGCACACCGCGCCATCGTTCACGCCGGAGGCATTGCCCGCCGTGGTGACGCCGCCTTCATACAGGGCTTTCATTTTGGCCAGCGTCGCTACGTCGGAACCGGGACGCGGATGTTCGTCGTCTGCCACGGCGGGTACCGGGCCTTTGCGCGTGGGCGGCATTTCCACCGGCGCGATTTCATCGGCGAAGAAACCCTCGCCTTTGGCCAAAGCGTATTTAGTTTGCGATGCGGCGGCGAACACATCGGCCTGCTCGCGGGTGATGCCGTATTCCTTGGCAAGGTTATCCGAGGTTTGCGGCATTTGCGGATCGCCGAAGCGCTTCACCAGCGCCGGATTGGAAAAGCGCGGGCCGATGGTGCTGTCAAAAAACTTGATATTGCGGTCGAACGGGGTCTCCGAACGGCTCATCACGATGGGGGAACGGCTCATGCTTTCCACGCCGCCGACCACGAACACATCGCCCTCGCCCGCCGTGATCGAATGCGCCGCATGCACCAGCGCGCCCAAGCCGCTGGCGCAGTTGCGTTGAATCACCGTGCCCGGCGTCTCAATCGGCAGGTCCGCCATCAGCAGCGCATGGCGCGCCACGCAGCGGCTGTCTTCGCCGCCCTGATTGGCGCAGCCGACGATCACGTCTTCAATCTGCTGCGGCTTAAACGCGGATTTAGCCACCACCGCCTTGATCACGCCGCCCAGCAAGTCGTCCGGACGAACCTTCGCCAGCGCGCCGGCATGACGTCCGAACGGGGTGCGTTTTCCTTCGTAAATGTAAGCATCTAACATGATAAATATCCTCTTAAAAACAATTAGTTATTAAATATAGTTAATTTTAAACATCAAGTTTCTTGCGTGAGCGCGGAAACGCCCAGTTTAGCGCGGCGCGTGAGCCAGATGTTTGGGCGATAGCGCGGATCGGCGTAAATCTTGTTCATGGTATCGAGAATGCGATGGATATTCTGAACCCCCAGCACGTCGGCAAATTTGAACGGGCCGTTGGGGTAATTCAGGCCCAGCGTCACCGCCTTGTCGATGTCCGCCGGCGAGGCAGTCCGGCTTTGCGCGATCGAGCAACCGATGTTGACGATCATCGCAATGATGCGCTGTGCAATAAACCCCGGGCTGTCGCGGCACACGGTCACCGGCACGCCGTCCGAGGCCATCAGACCGTGCGCCGCATCGCGCATCGCAGATTCGGTCAGCGGCGTGGTCATGATGGTGCGGCGCTTGACCATCGGGAACAGCGTATCCACCGCCACCGTGCGTTTCGGGTCCAGCCCCTGCGAGGTCGCCGCCGTGGTGGCGTCTTCGCCGATGGGGGTAACTAGAATCAGCGCCTTGGCCGAGGGCGTGGCGCCGGTTTCGAGCGAGGCGCCCAGCTTGCTCAACAACTCCTTCAACTTGGCGGAACCAGCGGCTTCCACCCCGCTCACCCATACCGATTCGGGGCGGGCGGCAGGCGCGGGCTTCTCCGGCGCGACGATGGCTTTCATATCGGCGTCGTATTCGTAAAAGCCTTTTTTGCTTTTGCGCCCCAGTACGCCGGCCTCGTAACGCGACTGCATAATCAGGCTCGGACGATAACGCGGCTCCTGGAAAAACTGGTTATAAATCAGCGACGACGCCGGCTGCGTGACATCCAAGCCGGTCAGTTCCATCAGCTCGAACGGTCCCATGCGAAAACCGCCCACATCGCGCATCACGCGATCCACATCGGCGAAGGTCGAGACGCCCTCGTACACCAGATGCGAGGCTTCGAGCGAAAATCCACGCCCCACCTGATTCACCAGAAAGCCCGGCGCATCGGTCAGTCGCACCGGCTCGCGCGTCATGCGCCGACCCAGCGCCATCAACGCATCGCACACCCATTCTTCGGTGAGCAGGCCGGAGATCACCTCCACCAGCTTCATCAGTGGCACCGGGTTGAAAAAATGAAAACCGGCGAAACGCTGCGGGGTTTTTAATTTAGCGCCGATGGTAGTGACCGACATCGACGAGGTGTTGGAAACCAGTATGCAATCGGGCGTAACCACCTCCTCCAGCTCGGCGAACAGCGCGCGCTTGGCATCGAGGTTTTCGACAATCGCCTCGATCACCACATGGCAGGGCTTCATGTCTTTGTGACTATCGACAATCTTGATGCGGGCGGTGGCGGCAGCGGCTTCTTCCTTGGTCATGCTGCCTTTTTCGGCGGCGCGATCCAGCATCTTCGCGACGAAATCCTTCGCCTCGGCGGCGGCGCCGGGGCGCGCATCGGTCATCAATACATTCATCCCGCCGGCAGCGGTCACTTGAACAATGCCGCGTCCCATCGCGCCGGTGCCAATAACGCCGACGGTCAGATCGGGTCGCGAAACGTCCAATGCATCCAACTTCATGAAATTTCCTTTGGGTTGATTGAGTAATTGACGACGGCTATACGGGGCTAAAATGGCGCAGCGCGCGAAGCAGAATTTTAATCTCTTTTAAAACAAATACTTACGACATTTCTACCGCACGAATCCAGCGCCGAATTATAGGCGTTGCGGAAAGCCGAGGCAATGCGCCTTATCCCGTACGCGGAGGCGAGGAAAAGTGGTCGCCGTAATCCGCAAGCTGGTCTCGCGGACTGTAGTGCGCGCGATATAAATGTCACAATGCGCGCCTCACACTTTATGGCGTACGCAACGTGCTCGACAACTTGTTCAAAAAAGGAATACCCGCTGTGCCCCCGCCCAGCGACCCAAAGCCCCAGCCGGCCATGACGCCGGAAGAAACGCAGGCTTGGCACAACCGGATTCAGGCAGCCGCGGACGACGCGGCACGGCTGCAACTGGCGCACGAGGCGCCGACGGTGCCGCTGAAGTTGGCCGCCATCGAAGCGCTAACGCAGGAGCCATCGTTCAAGCAGGCGATGCACGATTTTCGCGAGCACGACAAGCGTTTGTATCGCGCCGCCAAGTCGCGCTGGGAATCCGCCAGCGGAAAACGCATCGCCGCAAGCGAAGCGCGGACATTGATCGTCGGCGCGCGCGCCTTGCTCGAACAGACGGTGATTCCCGTTAATCGCGTGGTGGAACTCGATCAGGCGTGGGCCGTGATCAATCTGGAACTGCTGGAGCCGGCGCTGCGCGAAGAATTCGCGGACCTCAACGCGCATCTCGCCCAGCGTGTGCGAGAACACGGCGAACATGCGCAAGTGACGACGCGCTGGCTGGGCGCCGTGGACAATGCGATAAGCGCATTAAGCGCGGTGCTTCCCGACGTAGCGCAAGGCAGCGCTCTGCCCGCAGCGGCGGAATCGCCGGCGGTGACGTTGCTCGATCTGGTGCATGGCGTTCCCGATGCGGGCGATACCCGCTGCCGGGAAAAAGCCGAGTCCGCCAAGCGCTTGCTAGCGCTGGCGTCCAGCGTGGCAGAACGCGCTAAATTCCTGCAAACTCTGCCCGCTCCCGGCGACTGCGATGAGGCCGGCGAACGGCAAATGATCGAGCAATGGCGCGCCCTTCCCGAAATGTCGGAGGGCGAACTGCACAGCGCGCTCTCCGCCCGCTTCGCCGAGTGGCGCAATACCAGCACCGC
>VFLF01000830.1 GCA_009885185.1 Nitrosomonadales bacterium
GTGCCTTAAAAATCAATTAGTTACGAGCGTCCCAATTCAATTTTTGATACTTAATCAGTGTATCCTTAGCAAAGTCGGGATAGGGGGCGAGGAACTGCCAGTCCGCAGATCGACTCAGCGCGTCCGTGAGCAACTCGAATGCTTCGTCGTTGGATTGCTGTGATGCGAGAAAACGCGCCAATGTCAATTTCGCATCGATGGCCAGCGGCGCTATCTTTGCCGCCTGCCGATAGGCCGCCATCGTGGCCTGGGGTCGATTGAGGTGAAAAAGCAGGTTTCCCATTTGGAACCAGCCGCGGGCATCTGCGGGCGTCCTGGCAATACGATCGCGAAGCCTTTTCATGCCCTCCGCAACGGGCATCACCTGGCCATCCACCCGGCAGTCGAGAAACTTAATCAACGGCTCTCGCGCCTCTCCACGCTCACGGGCTGCCTTGATGAGTATCGATTCAGCAGTGAGTGCCATGTGCGCCATCGTCGTAAATTCAAATTCCACGTTCTGACCACAAGATGCACACGGGAACTCATCGTTGACAAGGTGTGTCGCGCCCTGGCTATTATCGGTGGTCATGATGACCCCCCTGGCCTGATAGCGGTTCTCCGCACGACAGGACGGACAGCGTAGTTCCAGAAATAAGGAATCCCGGGATAGATCCCCGGCCTCGAGAGCGTGCCCGACGTTCTGGCTGTTCTTCAAATCCTCAAGTGCCCGGACCTTTGCCACCGCCGAATCCTCATCCTCCCGATCCAGCAGACGCGCGATTGTATAGAAGGCCCGATCGATCATAGGCTGCCGGCGCCGTAGTTCAGGTCTTAAGCGATTTAACAGCCGATGATTCGGAGTCGCCAAGGCCAACTCGCAGCAATTTTCGACATCGTCCTTCATCAACGCGTCGAAATGAGCGAGGGCAAAATCCGCCGCCGCCGCACCACCGACATCGCTGATTACCGAAAGTCCGTAGATATGCTGGCTGCGGTCCAAATCAGCCCAGCCGGTGATCATAGCTGCCTGCGCCGGTTGGCCGATTTCCACTAACGCCTTCTTTGCGGCTTCGCAAACAAAATCCACGTGATCGTTGTTTGTGGCCTCGATCAGGCAGGGTACGAACTCCTCCCATCCGAGATTACCCATGGCGTCAGCAAGTTGCACGGCTCCATAGGTCAGTTCGACGGCTGGTAATCGCTTGGTGAGCGTGGTCACGGTGTCCTTACGGGAAAACGAACTAAGCCGCTCGAACAAGGGGCGATACCAGCGAGCTGTAACTAAATCCGCTGTCAGCAGGTCGGTTGTCGTTTCAAGATCAAGCGTTGCGCTGTCAAAGGTGTCGCTAGCGTAACCCTGAACACATGCCGCCACGAGGAGTAGCGCTTGCATCGAGCCGGGTAAAGCGTCGGAGAGTGTTGGGCAACTTTGAAAGAGTTTCCGCAACGTCGCACAGCCCTCTGATTTGAGACCGACCGCCTCCAGTGCTGGAAGAAGGGTATCCAGTGCTGGCGGAGAATCGCACCATTCGTCCAGCTTTGCCAGGGGTGCATCCGAGGTGAAAAACGGCGCGAGTGCTACAAATCGTTGCTGTGATTGCGTCTTGCTGCGGGCGAGCGTCAGATCCAGATATTCAGCATGCCCAAAAAGGCCCCGAAACAACTGGTTCAGTAAATATTCGCGGGCATGGTCCCTCGCCTCCTCGCGCAATGCAGCATCGAGCACCTGTTGCAACGTGTCTTCTGATAGGCGTGATGCCAGGCCTAGCAATGTAGAGAGTAATAGGGACTTCCCGATGTCGCGATCCGGTAGCGCCAGGACTCTTATGCAAAGACGATTGAAAAACAGCCGAAGACGTTCCTCTGCTCGGCAGTTAGCCAGGCAATCGACATAGCAGAATCGTTCTGCGTCGAGGGGACATCCCTGCTCGGTCCGATTCAAATGGTTCTCGAATAAACCCAACAAATTCTCCGGCGCGTTGACAGCCAACACCGTTGTCACCGCGCGGGCAACTTGATCAGGCCAATCTGGCCAGTGCTTGACGATCAAGGTCGTGAGATTTGCAAAGAGCTTGGGGGATAAGTAACGAAACAGTCGGGACAGGGAGTCGGTTTCTGCCTGTTCAATCAACTGGGCCAAAAAGAGGTCATGAAACCATGTCGAATCGATGCGAGCTCGACTTTCACGGGCGCTGTCGGGCAGATGTTCGTAATACCCTAACGCCCATTCCAACATCAAGGGATCATCGAGTTTCCCGGCGGCACAGGCAATAGGATCAGACGTGGCGTGTTCAGAGTAGGAAATTAGAGTTCCCTTTTTCGTTAGATGGCAATCTATCTCTCGAGGGGCCAGCGGTCAACTTTGTGAATTTTGAGTCAAAGCCGGTTGTTAGTGATACGGTGATTAGCCAGCGGCGCGGCTCATTGCATATCTCGATATGCGGCATCCTCGTGCACCGCTTCATGCGCCCGCGCTGCGAGGTCCGCGCGCACGAGACGCTGATCGCCTCAGCCGCATGCGGCGTGGCGTCTGCCCTTCGTGCGTCACGCGCCGCACAGCCGAGAGCGCCGCTTATCTGGTGGATGGCCTCATCGCGCGCGTGCCCATGTGTCAATTGGGGCTGTCGTTCTCCATTGCGCCGCGAAACTTGGCTGCTGTGCATCTCGCACTGCTGCCGCCATAGTGCATATAATCCACCGCGCCATCAACGCCTTCCTCATTTGAGACTGACCGCAATCAAACACAGAGCAGTCGTTGACGTTGGCGATCACTACAAGCTTCGTTTTCCAGAAAGCCGACACCCATTGCGCGAAACGGCGACGGTCGCCTTTGGGTCGTCATGCAGATATCCGCATAGCGACCCCTATGCGCATGTCGAAACTATGCACATTTTTTCGAATGACAGTGCAACCGCCATTGGGGAAATATCTGTTGGTGGCCGTGGAAACGTGTGCATAGTTTTGTGCGCCTGCAAGATA
>VFLF01000414.1 GCA_009885185.1 Nitrosomonadales bacterium
CAGCCAAAACAAAAAGGGCATACCGTTTCCAGTATGCCCCTCGATTTGCCGCCTGACAATCCAGGCGCGCATCTGCAAATTACTTCTTGGCGGGTGCGTCTGCCTTCGGTGCCTCAGCCTTCGGCGCGGCGGCCTTCGGTGCAGCCGCGGGGGCATCGCCCTTGTTGGACAAGCACTCTTTCATGAAGCCTTTGCGATCGTCACCCTTCAGCTTCTTGCCATCGGCTTCCTTGTTGCAGGTGCCCATGCGGGTTTGCTGCGACTTTTTCTTGTCGTCGTCAGCCTTTTTCGCCGCTTTCATGCAGGAACCCATGAATTTCTGGCGCTCGTCGCCTTTTTTGTCGCCGGCTTGCGCATTGCAATCCTTCAGCCGCTCGTCGTTGGCTTTCTGCGCGGGGGTGCGCTCTTTCTTGGGCTGATCGGCTTTCTTGTCGTCTGCCTTGCTCTTCTCGGATTTTTTCTCTGCGTCCTTGCCCTTATCAGCTTTCACTTCGGCGGCAGGCGCGGTTTTTTTCGCATCATCCTTCGCCTTGTCCTGCGCGAACGCCAACGGCGAGGCCGCCAGCATGAAACACACCATGGCAATCAGCTTTTTCATAAGCAACTCCAGAATATTGTTTTAAAACAAATAGTTAATTGATCGGACCGTCCACCAAGAGCAGTCCCGGCACGATCAGTAACGCGCCATGCTCAAGCTCGCTGACAAAAACGTTTTAGATGTTCAACATACGCGCGGCATTGCCGCCCAAAATCAGATCACGATCACTCGCCGCCAACACCCGGACGCCGGCCAGCGTTCGACGACCACCACCGGTGGCTCGTGCCGCTTAAGCCTGCGCTTTTTTTCCCATCATCTTCTGCGCGACCATCACCACCCCGAGTATCACCGCGCCCGCCGCAATGCCGATCACGGCATCAATGAGCGTGGGCACGAGAAACCCGATCACCGCACCGCTACCGCTGACCATGCCGCTCACCAGACTCTCCGCACCGGGAATGCCGTGCGTGAGAATGCCGCCGCCCACCATGAACATCGCAGCCGTGCCCAGCACCGATAATGTTTTCATCAGCCACGGCGCCATCCACAGTATCGCGCGTCCGACGCGCTGCTTGACACCCTCGCCCGGCGTGCGCGTCAGATGCAGCCCCAGATCGTCGAGCTTCACGATCCCGGCCACCAGCCCATACACCCCAACCGTCATGATGGCGGCGATACCCACCAACACGGCAACCTTCTGCATGAACGCCGCGGCGGCCACGGTGCCCAGACTGATGACGATAATTTCCGCCGACAAAATGAAGTCGGTGCGAATGGCGCCTTTGACCTTTTCCTTTTCGAAAGCCACCAGATCCACGGCGGGATCGGCCACGGCATGCACCAGCTCCTTATGGCGCTGGTCTACTTCGGCTTTGGAATGGAGGAATTTGTGCGCCAGTTTCTCACACCCCTCAAAGCAGAGAAATGCACCGCCCAGCATCAGCAGCGGTGTAATGGCCCACGGTGCCAGCACACTGATCGCCAGCGCCGCCGGCACCAGAATGCACTTGTTAATGGCCGATCCCTTAGCCACCGCCCACACCACGGGCAATTCGCGGTCGGCACTCACGCCGGACACCTGCTGCGCGTTAAGCGCGAGATCGTCGCCCAGTACGCCGGCCGTCTTCTTGGCGGCCACTTTGGTCATCACCGCCACATCGTCGAGGATGGTGGCGATATCGTCGAGCAGGGCAAACAGACTAGAGGCCACGGTGGCTCCTTATGAACGCGGGGACGGCGCTGATTGAATCACAAACTATTGATCTTTCCAAAATACATTACACCGTTCGGGCTGAGCCTGTCGAAGCCCTCTCGCGTAACCCCGCCCTTCGACAGGCTACTCAGGGCGAACGGATTGGGTTTGTCACGATTTATAAAAGACTCAAACCGGTACGCGGGCGAGCATCAAAACAGCGGCATTTGCCCGGTGGCCTGTACGGGCACGCGAAACAATGCGGTATCCAGCAACGCGTTGCGCATCATGCGGCCACGCGCGTCATACCCGATGCGCCGCTTCGCAATCTCGAATCGTTTCGCCAGAAACGCGGCGAACTCGCCCTGCCCGCGCATACGGCTGCCGAAGTTGGGATCGTTATCACGCCCGCCGCGCAGTTCATGCACGCGGCTCATCACGTGTTTGGCCTTTAGCGGATAGTGGCGCTCCAGCCAGTCCCGGAACAGGGTTTTCACTTCATAGGGCAAACGCAGCACCACATACCCGGCTTGCGTTGCGCCGGCCTCGAACGCGGCTTCAAGCACGGCCTCGATCTGGTCATCGGTGAGAAACGGAATCACCGGCGCCACCAGCACGCCCACCGGCACGCCCGCTTGCGCCAGCGTGCGTATCGCCTCGATGCGCCGCGCGGGCGCGACGCAACGCGGCTCCAGCCGGCGCGCAATCTCGTGATCGAGATTATTCACCGAGATAAACACATTGACCAGACGTTTTTGTGCCATCGGCACGAGGATATCGAGGTCGCGCTCAACCAGCGCGTTCTTGGTGACAATACCCACCGGCTGGTTGAATTCATTGCACACTTCAAGAATGCCGCGCGTGATGTTGAGCTTGCGTTCGGCGGGTTGATACGGATCGGTGTTGGCGCCGAGTGAAATCACCTCGCAGACGTAACCCGGCCTGGACAACTCCTTGCGCAACAATTCCGCCGCGTTGACCTTGGCGAAAATGCGCGTCTCGAAATCCACCCCCGGCGACAGGTTGCGATACGCATGCGTGGGCCGCGCGTAGCAGTAGATGCAGCCATGCTCGCAACCTTGATACGGGTTGATCGACTGCGTGAACGGAATATCCGGCGACTGGTTGCGCGAGATGATGCTGGCGGCGCGCTCTTCGGTGATCTGCGTTATTAGCGCCGGCGCGTCTTCGGCGCCATCGTGCATTTCGTGCGTCCAGCCGTCATCAAACGCCTCGCGCTCGACCTTTTCAAAACGCCCCTCCGGGTTGATCGCGGCACCTCTACCCTTGCGAGGGTCTACATGCTTACCGGAGAGCGTTCTGAGCGCCATCGTCCCGTCCGGCGCTCAATCGGCCCGATGCGCGTGCGTGGTAATCATTTCCATCACGCGCCGGTTGTTCTTGCCGGTGATCTCGGTGCGCACCACCGACGTGAGCCGCCCGTGATGAATGATTTTCGACTTCGCCTTGATTACGCGGCCTTCGCCGGGGCTGATGTACCACGCCGTCACCGCCGAGAGCATCCAGCTTGCGGGCAACGCCGTTTCAGCGGTGGCGATGCCCAGCCCCATGGTCACGCCGCCCTGCAGGTGGCCCACGCGGTTACCCACATGCGGGCCGTTCTTCAACTTGCCCGATGCGCCACCCGTAATGGCACGCGTATCAAAGCCCCAGAAGTGGCGGATGAACGTGCCACCTTTTTGCGTGGCCGCGAGCGCGGCATCGGCAATCGCCAGCACGCGGCACTCGTCGCGCTGCAACTCCTCTTCACGCAGCGGCGCCACCTCGGGCTCGCTGTCCTTGCGATGCGACATCGGATACAGCGCCACGCCCTTGGGCGGATTCAGCACCATGAACGTGCCCACGCCGTGACACACCGGCTTGCCGTGCGCGGTAACAGTCACCTGCCCGGCACCCTGCACGCTGGTGATGTGCTGCACATAGCTTTGCAACTTGGATGCGGCATGCAGCCGCCCGGTGATCGGCGCGCCGGTGAATTGCAGATTCATCTGCACGGTCGCCAGCCGCGAGGCCGGCGTATGCCCCGCGCGCACATTGGCCGCCAGCGCAATATCCGCTAGCACCGCCACCGCGCCATAGCTAACATTGCCGTTCGGCTCAACATTGTGCGGGCCGGCGGCCATCGCGAGCTGCACGTCGTGCTCGGTGTTTTTCTCGAAGGAAAGATTTAAAAAGTTGCCGGTAAAGTGATAGCCCGGCGTGCGGTTCAGTGCAAGGCCGCGCAGAATGCGGTTGCGGATGGCGGTGGCGTCGTTCACGGAGATGTCTTGAAAAGTTTGCGGGATTTGCAGCGGCATTTTACCGCGACGCTGCGCGGCGCGGGCGTGCCGGTAACACTACATCAGTAGCTTGGACTGTAACGAACGCGCGATGGCGTCCAATTCCGCCGCATCCGCGCCACCCTGCGCCCGCGACAACGCCACCGCCATCACCCCCAGCGCACGATAAATCTCTGCGGTGCGTGGATCGAAATCGCGCAACGAATCGATCTGCCTCTCGACCACCATGGCATCGCCGCGCGCAATCGGGCCGGTGAGCGCCTTCACCGTGCCGAGTTTGAACACGTTGTCCACCGTCTCGCGCACCAGCGGATCCATCATCTTGCTTGCGGTTGTGCGCGGGATGCCGGCTTTTTCATAGCACTGCAAGCCCGTCTCCATTAACGCGGCAAGGTAGTTACAGACGATGACACTGGCCGCGTGATAAACGGTTTTGAATTGCGGATCAATCTCGGTGACACGCGCGCCGATGGTTTCAAACGCGGGCTTGAGCAGCGCCAGCGCCGCCGCGTCGCCTTCGGCGGCACAATACGTGCCGGCGAAAGTGCGCACCGCATCGCCGGGATCGGCAAAACTCTTCAGCGGATGCACGCTGGCCACGCCAGCCACCGCGATGCCCGCCACGCGCAAATCGCTCGACGGCAACGCGCCGCTGCATTGAAACACCACGTCACCCGCGCGCAGCAGCCCGCATTCGGCAAGGCGTTGCCCCGCGGGCGCCAACTCGCCGTCCGGCGTCGCCAGCAACCAGGCGTCCGCGTGCGGCATATCACTGATATTTTCCATCGCGCGGCCCGCACCGATAAACGCCACCGCGTCGCGCGCGTTCTGCAATGTGCGATTGCACACGCCCCTTATCGCAAACACGTTTTGTCGATGCCATAGCGCGGCCAGCGTGCGTCCCACGCGTCCGGCGCCGATAATATTGAGTATTTTCATGATGTGCGCCGCGATCATACTACGCAGCGGCACCCCACAAAAATATACATTAAAACAATTAGTTACCTCACCACCTTGCGGCGTGCGTTATGCTATGGGCAGCACCTTCGAATTCACACGCCATCCAGTAAAAAACGAGGAGTTTCATCATGGTTTTGCATTCCTGCCTGCGCACACTGACAGCGACGTTAATAGCGATTGCGGCGGGCGCGCCCGCTGCGGCCCAAGCCCAAGCTTTCCCCAATCGCCCAATCGAAATGGTGATCCACAGCAACCCCGGCGCGGGGCAGGACGTGTTTGGCCGCCTGTTCGCGGAAATCAGCTCGCGTGAGAAACTTCTGCCGCAGCCCTTCACCATCGTCAACCGCCCCGGCGGTAGCGGCGCGGTGGCTTCGACCTTCATCAAATCCAAACGCGCCGACCCCTACTATCTGTTGTCGCTGTCGAGCACCATTGTGCTGGCGCTGGCGCAACGCCCGGATATCGGCCTTGGGCTCGATACCTACACACCGGTGGCGCTGTTCGGCTTTGATCTGCAAGCAGTCACGGTGCCGGTGGATTCAAAGTTCAAAACCCTCCGGGACCTCGTCGAAGCCGCGAAGCAATCGCCCGACACCATCGTCAACGGCATTTCCTCGGCCACCGGCACCGCGCGCTTTTTTCAGTATCAGCTTGAAAAAATGACCGGCGCAAAATTCAAATATGTGTCGTTCAAGAGCGGCAGCGACGCCATGGCCGCGGTGATGGGCAAGCACGTCGATCTCACCATGGAAAACGTGAGCGAGGTGTTAAGCGGCGTGGAAGCGAAAAAACTGCGCATACTCGCCGTGCCTTCCGAGCAACGCCTGAAAGGCCTGCCCGATGTGCCGACCTTAAAAGAGTTGGGCTACAACATCCACGTCGGTGGCGGTCGCGGGCTGGCCATGCCCGCGGGCGTGCCGAAAGAAACGCTGGCGGTGATGGAAGCCGCCGCCGAACGCGCGCACAAGAGCACGATATGGCGCGACTACGCCGCCAAGAACATGTATGAAAACACTTACATGAACAGCGCGCAGTTGACGCAATACCTGACCAAGCAAATGCCCACCGTGGGTGAGTTCATGGAATACATCGGCGCCAAGAAGCCCTAAAGCCCAGCCCTTTCAAGGTGACAGTCGGATGTCGCGGAACAGCTTTGTTCCCGTCAATAAGATGAATGGATTGAACAGCTTAGCGCAAATATCGCTGTACATTTTGCGCAGTGCCAAGCAGACTCTTATCGTTGATTACAACGTTGAGGGACTCTCATGGCACTGGATGCAGTCGTTGCGCGTTTCATCGAACACAGCCCAGTCACGGTGATGGCACGTCTGGCGCTGGGGCGGGCACTGGATGCGCAGTGGATTGATGCGCTGTTTGAGCAACACAGTGAACGGCAATACACCCGGGAATTGCTGTTTTCGACTACCGTTGATCTGATGTCGATCGTGGCAGTGGGTCTGCGGCCATCGCTGCATGCGGCTGCGAAGGCCGCCGCCAACCTGCCGGTATCGATTACCGCGCTGTATGACAAGGTCAATGGCACGGCGCCGGGGTTGGTGCGTGCCTTGGTGGCGGGCAGTGCAAAGCGGCTCACGCCGGTGATTGAGGCGATGTCGTCCACACCGCTGATGAGCGTGCCCGGTTATCGCGTGCGCATTCTTGATGGCAATCATCTGGCTGCGAGCGAGAAGCGCCTGAAGCCGTTGCGGGGGTTTCGCGGCACGGCACTGCCGGGACAGTCCTTGGTGGTCTACGACCCGGATCTGGGCATGGTACTCGATGTGATTCCCTGTGAGGATGGCCACACACAGGAGCGCGCCCTGATGCAACCGCTATTGGCAGCGGCGCGGCCGGGGGATTTGTGGATGGGCGATCGCAACTTTTGCACCCAGCCGATCCTGTGCGGCTGGCATCAGCAAGGCAGCTCGTTCCTGGTGCGCGAACACGGCGCCAATCCCAACCCCAGTGCACGGGATAAACCGCGAATGATCGGCAAAATCGCCACGGGCACTGTCTTCGAACAATCGGTGAGCATTGACGATGACGCCGGTGCCCCTGTGCTACTACGGCGCATCGAATTGCGTTTGAACAAGCCCACTGAAGATGGGCAGATGATCATTCGTCTACTCACCAATCTGCCTGCGTCCGAATTCAGCGCCCTGGAACTCGCGCGCCTCTACCGCCGCCGCTGGCGCATCGAAATGATGTTTCAACGACTCGAATCGGTATTACAGAGTGAGATACCTGCTTTGGGCCACCCACGCGCAGCGCTGCTCGCTTTTGGGGTGGCAATATTGGCCTACAATGTCTTGGCGATAATAGCGCGTGCCATTACTGTGCAGCATCAACTCGATAGCGAAAAACTCGAGATTTCTTCGTTTTACGTCGCCATCACTATTAAGGCCGACTACGCTGGCATGATGATCGCGATTGCGCAATCGACGTGGAAAACTTATGACAAATTCAGTGCACGAAAACTCGCGCAGACCTTCCTGCGCATCGCCGCACACGCCGAACCGCACCGACTACGCACACATCCGCGTGGCCCCAAGGCTCGCGTCAAAAAGGGATTCGTGCCTCACCGCGCTGCTCAACGACACGTTGCAACCTCACGCGTCATTAAGGATGGCAAGATTATATGACCTTGAAAGGGCTGGTATTTAGAGCACACCCCTCAGTTGCTGCATCTGTCACCCCGTCATTCCAGCGAAAGCTGGAATCCAGTTCGTTCAATCATGCGTAGCATCTGATCAGATCCTGCGGATTCAGTTACCACTTGGGTTCCAGCTTTCGCTGG
>VFLF01000152.1 GCA_009885185.1 Nitrosomonadales bacterium
CCGTGTAACTGCTGGCCGCCGCCAGCAGCGCCGCAAACGACGCTCGAATCTCCAACATCGGCAAACCTCCTCGATCAATAATGGTGTATCGGCTAATCATAGGGCAGGCGCGGCTGGAATTCCACTGTGTGATCGCATGTAGACGCGCAGGCGCGCATGATTGACATGCGAGTGCCGCCGCTCCAATATAGTTGGCACACCCGTTGCCCATTCGCTGAGTTGAATTCAAGGAGGAACTGTTTTGAATATCGATATCCATGCGCACTTTGTGCCGCAATCGCTGCTTGACGAGCTGGTTGGCGGAAAGCATGCCTTTCCATCGGTAAAAGCCACCGGCGCGAAAGACGCCATCCGCGTCGCCTTCAATACCGAGGAACCCAAACGCCCCGTGCTGACGGCGATGAGCGACATTCCCTTGCGCCGCCGCCGGCTGGAAGAACAAAGCATCGACCGGCAAGTGGTCGCCGGCTGGGTGGATCTCTTCGGCTACAGCCTGCCCGCGACGGAAGGCGCCGACTGGGCACGCTATCTCAATGAGCACATGCTGAAAGGCGTGAAAGCGCTGGACCGGTTTGTGCCGCTCGCCACCGTGCCCATGCAATCGGGCAAGCTCGCGGCGCGCGTGCTCGAAGACGCGCTCAACGCGGGCTTTCACGGCGCGATGATTGCCACACAACCCAACGGGCAAATGAGCGGACTCGACGATCCCGATCTCAATCCGTTCTGGGAAGTCGCCAATGCGCGCCGCGCAACCATTTTTATGCATCCGACATTCGGCGCGTGTGACGAGCGCCTGAAAGCCTATGGTCTGGTGAACGCGCTGGGGCGCATCACCGACAGCACCATCGCGGTATCGCGGCTGCTGTATTCCGGGCATCTCACTCGCTACCCCGACATGAACATGGTGGTGGCGCACGGCGGCGCCGCGCTGCCAATGTCGATTGGGCGGCTCGCCTCCAGCTACGCCGGCAGCCCGGCCGGACGCGCCGATCCGGTCGAAGGTTTCAAAAAACTCTATTTCGATTCGGTGGTGTACGACACGCAGACGCTACGCTTTGTATGCGACAAGGCCGGCAGCGAAAAAGTCATGATGGGGACCGATCAGCCGTTCGGCAACGCACAAAAAAACCCGGTGCAATTCATTCAATCGTGCTGCGGTGTGGGAACACCGGAAAGCGCCATGATCCTGGGCGACACCGCAGCGCGCGTGTTTCGCATTCCCAACGCCAAGGGAGCCGCATAAATGCCCGCCGTATCGATGACCGTCAATGGCAAAGCCGTCAGCGGCAATGTCGAAGGCCGCACGCTGCTGGTACAGTTCCTACGCGAACATCTGCAACTCACCGGCACGCATGTCGGCTGCGACACCAGCCAGTGCGGTTGCTGCACCGTGCATCTGGATGGCAAGGGGGTTAAATCCTGCACCGTGCTGGCGCTGGCGTGCCAAGGCTCGAGCGTCACCACCATCGAAGGATTGGCAACGGACGACAAACTGCACCCGATGCAAGAGGCGTTTCGCGAACACCACGGCCTGCAATGCGGCTACTGCACGCCGGGCATGATCATGTCGGCGGTGGACATGGTCAACCGCAATGGCTTTGATCTCGATGAAAAAACCGTGCGCAAACAGCTCGAAGGCAATATCTGCCGCTGCACGGGTTATCACAACATCGTCC
>VFLF01000804.1 GCA_009885185.1 Nitrosomonadales bacterium
CGCCGGGGGAGAACGGCACAACGATGCGGATGGCTTTGGCGGGGTAGGTCTGTGCTTGCGCGGTGGCGCAGAGCGTCAGTGAAAGTGCGGAGAGTAATTTTTTCATCATGATTTCCTCCTGCGGTGATTTTTCAAGCTGGCAGCGTGATGGACGCGTCGACAAACACCTGATACTTCTGATTCTTCGGCTTGTCGATATCCTCAGGTTTCACGTAGGTAATCGACGATTTGCCGAGCAGCTCGCGCGGCAGAATCATCACCCGCGCAAAGCCGGATGCCATCGTCGGCGCGGCCTTGGCATACACCGGCTCCGGCCCGGCTTCGTACCACGGCTCCAGCGGCGCGTATCGATGCACGGTGTTATTGGTGTGTATGTCGATGCCGCCCGCCAGCAGACAGCGGATACCACCGCCCTTGTGCGTGTGCGTGAGCGCCTCGCCATCGGGGGAAAAATCCACGCGATCACAGCGCAGCAGATAATCTTTAGACGTGTCGAGTGGCATCGGTGCGGTGAGCAATTTTTTGCTGGTGATGCCCGCGCCGATTGCCACCGAATCCGGCGCACCTGCGCGGGCGAGTTCCCAGCGCAACGCCCATGTCACCAGATGCCCCGCCGACAATTGCGCATCGGCTGCCGCGTGAAACGCGCTGTTGCCGCCGAGCACGCCGCTGAATCCGCCGCTGCGCGCGCGCAGCCCGCCGTGGATGACGTAAATCGCGCGTATGACATTGCCTGCGGGCAATGGCAATGCTGCCTGCGGCGCGGCCTCGTCCTTGTATAAACTGAGCTGGTAGTTTTCCAAGCTCATAACCCCGCCCGCTGATCTTCCGGCACGCCGTATTGTTCTTCGAGTTTTTGTATTTCCGGCAGCCCGGCAATCTCGGTGAACTGCTTGAACGTCGCCGCATGCGGGCGCAGGCCGGCGATGGAGCCGGTTTTTTTTAATTCGCGCAGCGCGTTTTGCATCGCCGGTATCGCCGCGAGAATCATCCAGTTCGGATAAATCGCCAGCTTGAAGCCGAGCCCGCCCAGTTCATCGGCGGGCAGATCGGGCGTTTTGCCGCTCGCGGCCATGTTGTAGAGCAACGGCACGCCCTTGAATCGCTTCGACACCACTTCCACCTGCTCGCGCCCAACCGGCGCTTCGATGAACAACATATCCGCGCCCGCTTCGCGGTAATGCTCGCCGCGTTCCAGCGCCGCCTCCAGCCCTTCGACGGCAATCGCATCGGTGCGCGTGATGATGACAAAATCCTTGTCGCGGCGCGCGTCGCACGCGGCCTTGATCTTGGCCACCATTTCCGCCGTCGGTATCACGCGCTTGCCCGCGAGGTGCCCGCAGCGCTTGGGCCACGACTGATCTTCGATATGCACGCCCGCGACACCGGCTTTTTCGTAATCGCGGATGGTGCGCCGCGTGTTGATCGGGTTGCCGTAGCCGGTGTCGGCATCGGCGATCAGCGGCAGCTCGGAGGCGTCAACGATGCGGCTGGCGTTGTCGATCATCTCGGTGGCGGTCAAGAGGCCCACGTCGGGCATGCCCAGACGCGTCAAGCTGGTGCCGAAGCCCGTCATGTAAACGGCTTGAAAGCCTTCGAGTTTGACCAGCCGCGCGCCGAAGGCATCGGCGACACCGGGCGCGACGACGCAACCGGGTTGGGCAAGTAATTTGCGAAGTTGCGTGGGGGCGCGGTCAGACATGGTTGCCTCGATGTGAAAGGGAAGTCAGCGGACGACGATTATAGCCGCGTGCCCGCGTGCGCTTGACGCAAAAAACACGAAGCATGAAACTCGGCAGCCTCACCATACCACTCACGGGAGACACATCATGGCCCTCGGCCCGCACAAAATCGAATACGAAGTGATTCAGGGCTGGGAGCAACTGCCCGAAGGCTACAGCTTCATGGAGGTGGCCGGCGTGGCCTGCGACTCGCAAGACCGCGTGTATGTGTTCAATCGCGGCAAATACCCGATGATCGTGTTCGACAAGGAAGGCAAGTTTCTCAATGCCTGGGGCGCGGGCGAGTTCGTCGGGCCGCACGGTATCTTCATTGACCGCGAAGACTACCTGTGGCTCGCCGACGACAAAAACCATGTGGTGCATAAATACACCGCTGACGGCAAAAAACTGATGACCCTCGGCGAGCCGGGCAAGGCCGCCGACACCGGCTACAAAATGGGCGTAAGCCCCGTGCGCTGGGCAGCAGGGCCGTTCCATCGCGTCACTAACGTGGCGGTGCTGCCCAGCGGCGACATGTACATCGCCGACGGCTATGGCAACTGCCGCGTGCATAAATATTCCAAGGAAGGCAAGCTTCTGTTCTCGTGGGGCGAGCCGGGCAGCGGGCCGGGGCAATTTATTTTGCCGCACGGCATCGCCGTCGATAGCGCGGGGCTGGTGTACGTGGCCGACCGCGAAAACTCGCGCATGCAGATTTTCAAACCCGACGGCGAATACCTGCACGAGTGGACGCAATTCAATCGCCCCTACGATTTGTTCATCGACGATCAGGACATGATCCACATCGCCGAAGGCGGCTTTCACAACTACATGATGAAACGCAGCGAAGGCCCGCTGCCCGCGCACGATCAGACCATGATCTACCCGCCGTGCGGCCATTCGCCGATTGCGCGCGTCAGCGTGGTAGACCCGGATCAAAAAATCTACGCGCAGGTCGGCGGCGAAAACCCCGTGCTGCCCGGCAACTTCGTCGCGCCCCACGGCATCTGGGCCGACAAGCGCGGCGATTTTTATGTCGGCGAAGTGATCGTGAATGCCGGTGCGGTCAAGCGCATGGCGCCGCTGAAGCCGGCGGGGTTTCATAAGTTTAGAAGGCGAGCGGGGTAAGTTACGAACGTCGACTGAAACGAGATCGGCGATTAACCAACACCGTCGTTCCCGCGCAGGTGGGAACCCATAACACCATGTCCAAAAGTAGCTACGTGTACATGCTCGCCAGTGGTCGTTACGGAACGATTTACACCGGCGTAACCGCCGACCTGATCAAACGCACTTGGGAACATCAGGAAGGTTTCATAAAAGGCTTCGCCAAAGAATACGGCGTAAAGCAATTGGTCTGGTACGAAATACACGAAGACATACACTCCGCCGTCACCCGCGAAAAACAAATCAAGAAATGGAACCGTGCATGGAAGATCAAATTGATACTGGCGAAAAACCCGCTTTCGCGGACTTGTATGAAGAGGTGGTAGGGTAGCTGTGTTATGGGTTCCCGCCTGCGCGGGAACGACGGTAAGGTAAGTTTTACGGCAATTCAAAAATTTGGGGGGCAGGGAGATAACCATGGGCAACAGCGTACAAGACAAAGTAGTCGTCATCACCGGCGCGGGCGGCGGCATCGGCCGTGAAATGGCATTGGCGATGGCCGCCAACGGCGCGAAGGTCGTCGTCAACGACATCGGTGCGGCGCTCGGCGGCGAGCTCAACGCCGACAGCGCGGGCGCGGCGCAAAAAGTGGTGAACGAAATCAAGGCCGCTGGCGGGGTGGCTGTCGCCAACACCGACTCCGTTTCCGCCTGGGCCTCGGCGGAAAAAATCATCCAGTGCGCGCTCGACACCTATGGCCGCATCGACGCCGTAGTCAACAACGCCGGCATCCTGCGCGACCGCATTTTTCACAAAATGTCCGAAGACGACTGGCGCTCGGTGCTGTCGGTGCATCTCGACGGCGCGTTCTACATGAGCCGCGCCGCCGCCAACCCGATGCGCGCGCAAAACAGCGGCGCGTTCGTGCATATGACGTCGACCTCCGGCTTGATCGGCAATTTCGGCCAGGCCAATTACTCCGCAGCCAAGCTCGGCATCACCGCGCTGTCGAAAAGCATCGCCCTCGATCTGGCCCGCCACCGCGTGCGCTCCAACTGCATCGCCCCATTCGCGTGGAGCCGCATGACGAGTTCGATCCCCACCAACACACCCGAAGAAAAAGAACGCGCCGGACAACTGCAAAAAATGGAAGCGCGCAAAGTCGCGCCGATGGCGGTGTTTCTGGTCAGCGACGCAGCAGCCGAAGTCACCGGCCAAATCTTCGGCGTACGCGCTAACGAAATCATGCTGTTCAGCCAGCCGCGCCCGATACGCTCCGTGCATTTCACGCCGGAGTGGACGCCCGAAGCGATTGCTAAGGTGGCGCTGCCTGCGATGCAAAAACAGTTTTACCCGCTGGAGCGCTCGCCGGATGTGGTTTCTTGGGATCCGATTTGATGGGCGGCAGCGATGCGAAAACTGCCTATTTCGCCGTCTTCCAGTTCGTCGTGAAATCAAGCGCGCGGAGGAATGCAAAGGTATTGCAGCACTTAATACCTAATTGGTCGCAGACATCTGGAATGCGTCGATTTGCTCTTTGCGTACTTGGTTTCGACACTTCGGTCGTTACGATACAGCTCTCTCTTGTCGCGACCAAACCATAGGCGATTAAGAAAGGATCTCGGCCGATCTTTTCGATATCAATGTCCGTGAGATCGGGAGCGTATCCTTTGTCGATCACATGCGAAACAAGGGAAACATCTGCATCTTCATTGAACAGAAGGGCATTTTCTATCGAATCTTCTTTTACCCACGTCGCTAAAGAGTCGTGCCCCACCTTAATTTCTTCGTAGACCTCCACAGGTATTTTTACAAGGCCTTGTTCGCCAGCGTGAGCTAACCACTCCCAAAACTCCGGGACCCGTTCTATCGGGTAGTAGTCACGATTCCCATCGATTAAAACATTGGCGTCGAGTAAATAGAGCAATTGCCGTCCTAAGCCAACCGACTTGCATCGGGCCGGCGCCCAAGATGAATCAATGTCTGGACGTTTTTTGGTTTTACACCAAGCACCGTACCGGCTTTTGTTGTCGCCAGTGTTCCCGTCTCGACCATCCTTCGAACTAGGCTTATGAGTGCCGTGCCAACTCGGTGACGACGTATAACAAAATAGTTCGGCCCACCATCCCGATTGCGCGCTCGTTCGCGATTTTGCCGACGCCAATTAATCCATTGATCGCGAAATGCGCTGCTGAGCCGGTTCCAAGTATCAAATTGAATTACTCCAGCACGATTCAATCGATAGGCAACCATTGAACTACTTAAATTTCGTTCTTGTGCAAAAGCAGAAATTCGTGTGGTCATCGTGTCGAAATCGGTGCCATCGTTGATCTGCAATTTCTGAAGTTCATCGGTCGGCAACAGAAACTGCCCGGCCACTTCATTGCAGAATTGTTCAATGGTCGCTTCGAGGCGACCACCACTAACCCCAGATTGGCCGAGCCAAAGGTGAGCAACTTCGTGAAGTAATGTAAAAGACCATGCGGCCTTAGAGTCTTGGTCGTTAATGACAACGAAGGGAGCTATTTCATCAGCTACAGCAAAACCGCGAAAAATTTCTACATCAATCGTTGTGTGATGGCTGCCTAGATTGCCAATAAGTAAAACGAACACACCTGCCGCTTCAACCTTTTCGCGCAACCACGCAAATGCCAACTCTGCACTATCCTGTGCTTGAAATTCGGCCACAGGTGCATTCAAAGTATTCTGAATGGACGTTACAACGGCTTCGACACCGTCGGAAAGCTCCATCGACCCAATGAAAGGAATTTTTTCGCCCTCGTCTTCAATTTCGAGTGCAGAGCGAATCATGCTTTGACGCGCACGCACGTCTCGAATAAGGGCGTCCAATAACGCGTTTTCTGCTCTGGAGTATCCAGTCGGAAGGGTGCGAAAATCTTTCCCGCGATCTCCCATTTGAGGTGGCGAAGACATGTAAAAAACCAAAAGCGGTCGTCGATACTGCTTCGCCATCTTCACCAACAGTGGTCGGCTAGGAATGTCCGTACCGGACTCCAGCGCTACAAGCCGATTGACCGCCGAAACTCCGCGGGATTCGTTGATCCCGAGTTTTCTGGCAGCGTCCTCAAGCGTTAACGCCGCAGTCTCGCGCGCCCACTTGAGTATTTTTGGATTAACCGTTGGCATCTGTATGTCTATTGGACGCAGTTACGGGAGTCGTCCATGCGCAGTAGAGGCGAATTGCCTTTATATCGTGCGAAGATACCAGAAATCATAGCCTGTAAGGAGCGTAGCGTATTACGGGATCGTGTTTAACTACGGGCTATATGCACGCTGCAGTAGATATTCACCTTACAACAGAATCCACCGACCCCATCCCCGGCAACTCCCGCTGTTTCTTTTTCTCCACCGCTTCCAATTCCTCAAACGGATCGAACGATTCATGCGGAAGCAGCGATTGTTGATGTATCTCCAAAAGCGATTTGCCAGCAACATAAACTCGGCCACGACGTTCGCCCTTAGGCACCAAAAACCCCAGCGCTGACAGCCGCGTCAGATCGTTCCTGGCGACTTGATCGGTGATGTCAGCTTGTTTGCGATAGGTGGGGTTTTTGACTTGCAGGCCGATGGCAGCGTCGGCGAGTGCGTTGACAACGCGTTCGTTCAGCTTATGTTCTTTTGCCACTTGTTCTAGCGCATGCCACAGGCGCGATGTTTCGGAATAGCGGCGCAGTAGCGTGCGCGCTTGACGGTAGTGGGCGTTGAGGCAATATTTTATCCACGGCAGGGCGTCGCG
>VFLF01000217.1 GCA_009885185.1 Nitrosomonadales bacterium
CTCGACACTGGAGAACTTTCCGGTGGCAAGGCCGTCAGACAACTGTTTGAGGGTGGCGTGCAGCATGGCGCGGGTGACTGAATGTCGAAGGGAGGGGGGCGTTTTTCGGAAGTAGGGGTGGATCAACAGACGCTGTTCAATGACCTACTCAATGACTTTGGGAACGAGGTAAAGTCCGCCGTCGACCTGCGGCGCGATGGCCTGAAAGCGCAGGCGCTGGCCGGGCAGATCGGTTTCTGTTACGAGGTCATCGCGCAAGCGCTGCACGAGGTCTTGTGCGTGGGACATGGGCGCGATTGCGCTGACATCGACCGCTTCCATTTCACCGATCAGTTTGAAAATGCCGGCAAGATGCGCCTGTGTGGATTGCGCCTCGGCGTCGTTGATCGCGATGCGCGCGAGGTGCGCGACACGCTTCACATCATCCAGCGTGAGAGCCATGAAAAGTTCCGGTGAGTCCTGTAAAGTTACAGCAACAAATCAAAGCATCATTGAGTATCATAGGGTATCATAATCGGCCATCACGGCAGTGCCGAGCAGTACCGCAAAGCGCGATTCCGCCAATAGAAATACCAGTAGAAACCACTGGCAACGAATAGAAAGAAACTATGTTTGGTTTTCTGAGCAGCTACTTTAACGAAGACCTCGCGATTGATCTCGGCACCGCGAATACGCTGATATTCATGCGCGGCAAAGGCGTCGTGCTCGACGAGCCCTCGGTAGTGGCGATACGCCAGGACGGCGGCTCCAACGGCAGAAAGTGATCCAGGAGGTTGGCCTGGCCGCCAAGCTGATGCTGGGGCGCACGCCGGGCAACATTACCGCGATCCGTCCGATGAAAGACGGCGTGATTGCCGATTTCACCGTGACCGAGCAGATGTTGAAACACTTCATTCGCAAGGTACACCGTTCGCGGTTCTTCCGGCCGAGTCCGCGCATTATCATCTGCGTGCCCTGCGGATCAACCCAGGTTGAGCGGCGCGCGATTCGTGAATCCGCCCTGGGCGCGGGCGCCTCGAAGGTCAATCTGATTGAAGAGCCGATGGCCGCCGCCATCGGCGCGGATATGCCGGTCGGTGAAGCCACCGGCTCCATGGTGGTGGATATCGGCGGCGGCACCACCGAAGTCGGCGTGATCGCGCTGGGCGGACTGGTCTACAAGGGATCGGTGCGCGTCGGCGGCGACAAGTTCGACGAAGCGATCATCAACTACATACGCCGCAACTACGGCATGCTGATCGGTGAAAGCACCGCGGAGCAGATCAAGAAGGAGATCGGTTCCGCATTTCCCGGATCGGAAGTGCGTGAAAAGGTAGTCAAGGGCCGCAACCTTGCCGAGGGCATACCGCGCAGCTTTACCATTACCAGCAATGAAATCCTCGAGGCGTTGACTGATCCGCTGAACAGCATTGTCAGCGCGGTGAAATCCGCGCTGGAGCAAACACCGCCGGAACTGGCGGCGGACATCGCCGAAAAAGGCATGGTGATTACCGGCGGCGGCGCGTTGCTGCGCGATATCGACCGCTTGCTGAGCGAGGAAACCGGGTTGCCGGTGCGGATCGCCGAAAACCCACTGACGTGCGTGGTGATGGGGTCGGGCAGGGCGCTCGAAGAGCGTTACGACACCATTTTTACCAATGAAGATTAAATGCGCGCGCGCCGCCCGTCCGGGTGCCTGATTGCGGGCGCGACAGAGTACGCAAGTGAGCACGTGACGGCGCCACCCGACTGAGTGATGGAACACTCAACGCCGCCCTTTTTCAAAACCGGCCCTACGCCGTTTGCCCGCCTGCTGACGTTTTCAGTGCTGTCGTTGCTGCTGCTGGTGGCGGACGCGCACTACAAGTATCTGGAACCCATGCGGCAGATTGCCGCGATCATCATTTATCCGCTGCAACGCGCGGCCGCCGCGCCCGCCGACCTGCTGCGAAACGCCGGTGCGTTTTTCGTCACGCACGGCGCCCTGCGTGAAGAGAATGCGAAGTTGCGCCAGGAAAATCTGGCGACTGCCGCCAAGGCTCAGCGCGCGCAGGGGCTGGAGTCCGATAACGCGCAACTGCGCTCGCTGGTAGAAGCGCGCCAGCGGCTACAGGAGAAATCGACCCTGGCGGATGTGCTGTACGCCGCGCGCGATCCTTTTTCCCGCCGCATCGTGATCGACAAGGGCGCGCAGCAGGACGTGCGCAACGGCAACCCGGTGATCGACGGCGCGGGCATCGTCGGGCAAGTGACGCGGGTGTATCCGATGCTCGCCGAGGTCACCCTGATTACCGACAAGGGTCATCTGGTGCCGGTATTGAACGTGCGCAGCGGCCTGCGTTCGGTGTTGGCCGGCACCGGCATCCACGGCGCGCTGGAGTTGCAGTTCGCGCCGCCGAATGCCGACCTGCAAAAAGGCGATCAACTGGTCACCTCGGGCATCGACGGCATTTATCCGGCGGGTTTGCCGGTCGCGGAAGTGGTTTCGATAGAACATAACCCGGCGCAGTTGTTTGCGCGCGTGACATGCCGCCCGCTGGGCAACGTGGGCGGCAACACCCGCGTGTTCGTGGTACACGTCGCGTCCGACATGCCGCCGCGCCCGGCGGAAGACGCAGACAAGTCGCCGCGCTCGCGCAAAGCGAAAAAAAGCGGATGATCAACCTCTATCCCGGCACACCGCAGGAAATCCTGCGACCCGCCAAAACCGGATTCATCGTCGTCACGCTGATCGCGGCGTTGCTGCTGAATCTGCTGCCGTGGTCGGGATGGGGGCTGTGGGTGCGGCCCGATTTCGTCGCGCTGGTGCTGCTCTACTGGTGCATCGATCAGCCGCGCAAAATCGGTTTTGGCATCGCCTGGGTGTTGGGTCTGCTGATGGATGTGGCCGACGGTAGTCTGTTCGGCCAGCATGCACTGGCCTATACCATCGTCGCCTACGCCGGCATCGTGCTGCATCGCCGGGTGCAGCGCTTTTCGGCCACGCCGCAGGCGCTGCATGTGGTGCCGTTGCTGTTGCTCAATGATGTGATCGTGCTGTTAATCCGGCTCGCGACCGGCAGCGATTTTCCCGGCTACTGGTATTTTGCCGGCAGCGTGATCGGCGGCTTGCTGTGGCCGGCGCTGTCTTTCCTGCTCAAGCTGCCGCAGCGGCCGCGTTTTGATCCGGATCAGAGCTTCTAAAAATGCTCGTCAATCCCGGCATCGAGTTCCGCGATGCACAGCGCGATGAGCAGCAGTTTACGTTACGTCTGGCGGTGATGTCGGCCTTCGTGCTGATCCTGTTCGCCCTGCTGCTGGCGCGCTTTGTGTACCTGCAGGTGGTGCAGCATTCGCATTACCACACGCTGGCGGAAGCCAATCGCATGTCCATCGTGCCTGTGGCGCCGGGGCGCGGCGTCATCTACGACCGTCACGGCGTGCAACTGGCGCACAACTACACCGCGCACACGCTGGAAATCACCCCCGGCAAGGCCATGGATGTCAACGGCACCATCGACAGGCTGGCGGAGATTGTGGAAATCACCCCGCGCGACCGCCGCCGCTTCAAGCAATTGCTGGAAGAGAGCAAGAGTTTTGAAAGCCTGCCGCTGCGCGCGCGACTGTCGGACGAAGAGATCGCGCGCTTTGCCGCGCACCGCTTTCGATTTCCGGGTGTTGAAATCAAGGCGCGGCTGTACCGGCAGTACCCGCAGGGAGACCTGTTTTCACACGTGATCGGTTACATCGGCCGCATCAATAAACGCGATGTCGAAAGGCTGGAGACCGCGGGCACGCTGGCGAATTATCGCGGCACCGACTACATCGGCAAGGTGGGGTTGGAGCAAAGTTACGAATCCGTGCTGCACGGCACGACCGGCGTGGAGCAGGTTGAAATCGACTCTGCCGGACGCGCGGTGCGCGTGCTGTCGCGCACGCCGCCGGTGTCCGGCGCCAACCTCAAGCTGAATCTGGATGCCGGGTTGCAGGCGCTGGTGGACAAGGCCTTCGGTGAGCGCCGCGGCGCGCTGGTGGCACTCGACCCGCGTACCGGCGGCATACTGGCGTTTGTGAGCAAGCCGGGATTCGATCCGAATCTGTTCGTCGAAGGCATCGATCCGCAAAGCTGGGGCGAGCTGCGCGATTCACCAGATCGCCCGATGTTAAATCGCGCGCTGGCTGGCACCTACCCGCCCGGCTCCACCTTCAAACCCTTCATGGCGCTGGCGGCGCTGGTGAGCGGCAAGCGCACGCCGCAACAATCGATCAGCGATCCGGGCTACTTTCAGTTCGGCAATCACCGCTTTCGCGACGACGCGGAGTTTGGCCACGGTTCGGTCGATATGTACAAATCGATCGTGGTGTCGTGCGATACCTACTACTACGTGCTGGCCAACGAGATGGGCATCGACGCCATCTCGCAATTCATGGCGCGCATGGGCTTTGGCACGCGCACCGGCATTGATCTCACCGGCGAAGCGGCAGGCATACTGCCCTCGCAGGAATGGAAAATGCAGCGCTTCAAGCAAAAATGGTTCGCCGGCGAAACCATCAGCATCGGCATCGGCCAGGGCTACAACTCCTACACCCCGCTGCAACTCGCCGCCACGATTGCCACGATCGCCAACGATGGCGTGATGTTTCGTCCGCATGTGGTCGATTATTCCGAAGACGTGCGCAGCAAGACACGCGCGCCGGTCGCGGCCAAAGCAGTGGGCAAGCTCGACGTGAGCCCCGACCATATCGCCATCATCAAGAACGCCCTGGTGGGCGTGAACAAGGAAGGCACCAGCGCGTCGGTGTTCGCCGGCGCGGAATATGTCAGCGCGGGCAAGACCGGCACCGCGCAGGTGATCGCGATCAAGCAGGGTGAAAAATATGTCGAAAGCCGGGTGCAGGAGCGCCACCGAGACCACGCGCTGTTTGTCGCTTACGCGCCCGCCGAAAACCCCACCATCGCGCTGGCGGTGATCGTCGAAAACGGCGGGTTCGGCGCGCGCGCCGCGGCGCCGATCGCGAGGCAGGTGTTTGACTACCACCTGCTGGGCAAGCAACCGCCCGCCGCCAAAAAGGACGGCGGGAAATGATCGCCTGGTACCTGCGCCGCTTCGCACGCCTGCTGACCGCGCATATCGACGGTCCGCTGTTGGCCTCGGTGTTGCTGCTAATGGGCGCGGGCATCGTGGTGCTCTACAGCGCCTCCAACGCGGGCTGGGTACGTGTCACGGGGCAGATGACGAATATGGCGGTGGCCTTGGCGGTGATGTGGGTATTCGCCAATATCCCACCGCATTTTCTGCTGCGGCTGGCATTTCCGGTGTTCTTGCTGGGTATTGCGCTGCTGATCGGTGTCGCGGTGGCCGGCGACGTGGTCAACGGCGCGCGCCGCTGGCTGCACATCGGCATTACACGCATACAACCTTCCGAGCTGATGAAAATCGCCGCGCCGCTGATGCTGGCCTGGTATTTTCATCGATATGAAGGCACGCCGCGCCTGCGCAATTTCGTGCTGGCGGCGATTCTGTTGATGGTTCCAGTGGCCCTGATCGCGCGCCAACCCGATCTGGGCACCGCGATTCTGATCCTGGCCAGCGGCGGCTACGTGCTGTTTCTCGCCGGACTATCGTGGAAGGTAATCGCCGGGCTGGGGGTCGCGGGATTGGCCAGCGCGCCGGTGGCGTGGGCATTGATGCACGACTACCAGCGCCAGCGCATCCTGACGCTGATTAACCCTATGGAAGATCCGTTGGGCACGGGCTATCACACCATTCAATCAACCATCGCGGTCGGCTCCGGCGGCGTGACCGGCAAGGGCTGGATGAGCGGCACGCAAACGCATCTGGATTTCATACCCGAGCGCACCACGGATTTTATTTTTGCGGTGTATTCCGAAGAATTCGGTCTGGTGGGTAACATGGTATTGCTAGTACTGTATCTGCTGGTGATCTCTCGCGGTTTTGTCATCGCCGCACAAGCGCCCACGCTGTTCGCACGGTTGCTGGCGGGCGCGATCACCCTGACATTTTTTACCTACGCTTTTGTCAACATGGGTATGGTCAGCGGCATCCTGCCGGTAGTGGGCGTGCCGTTGCCGCTGATCAGCTACGGCGGCACGTCGTTGGTCACGCTGTGCCTGGGATTTGGCATACTGATGAGCATACATACTCACAGGAATCTGGTGCGGCGATGAACGGCAAGGATGAAGGCGGAAGGAGGGATATGAAGGATGAAGGCGGAAGGATCAAGGACGCACTTGATCCTTCATCCTTCATCCTTGTCCTGGCAATAACGCTACTCTCCGCTTGCGGCACCCCGCCCAAGCGGGAAGCGCCCGCCACGCCCACACCGACTACCAAGGGCGGCGGCTACTACCTCGACGACGGTCCCGGCGCCAACGCGCCGGCGAATCTCGACGCCATTCCGGACGCCGTGCCGCGCGCCGAACCGCTGCATCGCGGCGCGGTGCGGCCTTATACGGTGATGGGGCGCAACTACACGCCGATGACGGCGGTGGTGCCGTATCGCGCGCGCGGCGTGGCGTCGTGGTACGGACGGCGTTATCACGGCAAGCCGACGTCTTCGGGTGAAATCTACGATATGTATGCCATGACGGCCGCGCATACCACGCTGCCGATTCCGAGTTACGCGCGGGTTACCCACTTCGCCAGCGGTAAATCCGTGGTGGTGCGCATCAACGATCGCGGGCCTTTTATCGATAACCGGCTGATCGACTTATCGTATACCGCCGCGCACAAGCTCGGCGTGCTGGCCGGCGGCAGCGGATTGGTGGAGGTGGAAACGATTATTCCGGGCGCGCCGCCGTCCGTACCCCCGCCTGCTGTCGAAGCGCCGCGCAGCCCTGCGCCCGCGGTCGCGGCGGCACCCGTGCCGCCGCCGTTGCCAACCGAGGCCGAGCGGCAAATACCCATGGCCGCGGACAGCGGCGGCATTTATCTGCAGCTCGCCGCGTTTGGCGCCAAAGACAACGCCGAGGCGTACGCCGGGCGGCTGCGCGCGGAACAGCCGTGGCTGGCGCAGCAATTGCAGGTGTACGCGCGTGACGGATTGTTTCGCGTACACGCCGGGCCGTTTACGAATCACAACGACGCGCGGCAGGCAGCGGACCGCATCAGTCAGGCCATGGGCATCAAGCCCCTGGTTTTGGTGAGATAATTACAATAAAAACAAATACTTATAAGTTATTAACCGCAACCCCGCCGCAGAGATGCGAACGCACGAATGTTATAATTGCTGCGTATCGGGTGCAGCGTCACAAGCGCTGATGAAACTCATTGCCGCCCGCCGAAAAAGCCCCAAAAAGGTACTCCTATGGACATGAACGACCTGAATGCACCCACACCCGACGTTGATCCGCAGGAAACCCGCGAGTGGCTGGATGCGCTTGATGGGGTAATCACAAACGAAGGTCCGGGGCGCGCCAAGTTTCTGCTCGAACAACTGGTGGCGCGCGCGCGCAGTTCCGGCGCCTACATTCCGTACAACGCCAACACCGCGTACATGAACACCATTCCGCCGGAGCACGAAGAACGCTCGCCGGGCGATACGGAAATGGAGCATCGTATCCGCTCGCTGGTACGCTGGAACGCGATGGCCACCGTGGTGCGCGCCAACAAGGAATCCTCCGAACTCGGCGGGCACATCGCGAGTTTCGCCTCGGCGGCGACGCTTTATGACGTGGCGTTTAATCATTTTTTCCGCGCCGCCAACGATAACTTTCTCGGCGACCTAATTTATTTTCAGGGTCATTCCGCGCCTGGCGTGTATGCGCGCGCGTTTCTCGAAGGGCGCATCACCGAAGACCAGCTCGTGCATTTCCGCCAGGAGGTCGATGGCAAGGGCTTGTCGTCGTATCCGCATCCGTGGCTAATGCCGGATTTCTGGCAGTTCCCCACGGTGTCGATGGGCTTGGGTCCCTTGATGGCAATTTACCAAGCGCGCTTCAAGCGTTACCTGAGTGACCGCAGCATTATTCCAGGGCAGGGCCGCAAAGTGTGGGCATTCATGGGCGACGGCGAAATGGACGAGCCGGAATCGCTGGGCGCGATCTCGCTGGCGGGGCGCGAGAAACTCGACAACCTCATCTTCGTCATCAACTGCAACCTGCAGCGGCTCGACGGCCCGGTGCGCGGCAACGGCAAGATCATCCAGGAACTCGAAGCGGATTTTCGCGGCGCCGGCTGGAACGTGA
>VFLF01000878.1 GCA_009885185.1 Nitrosomonadales bacterium
CGAGTTTGGGTGGATCGAGCACGATGATGTCAAAGCGCCGTCCCGCGTCGCGAAATTGGCGCAGCGTTTGGAACACGTCGCCTTCAATCCATTCGGCTTGCGGCAAATGGTTCAGCACAGCGTTTTCGCGCGCGACCGCGAGCGCGGGGCCGGAGCTGTCGATGGCGGTGACGGATGTTGCGCCGCCGGCAAGCGCGTGCAGCGCAAAACCGCCGCTGTAGCAGAAGCAGTCCAGCACAGCCCTTCCGGATGAAATAGTGTTTAAAAACAGATGGTTATCTCGTTGATCAAGATAGTAGCCGGTCTTGTGCCCGGCTTCGATAGCCACCTGGAATTGTAGGCCGTGTTCGTTGACGAGCAGCGGGCCCGTGAGCGCGTCTCCACGCAGCAGTCCGCTGCGCGGCGGCAGGCCTTCGAGGCCGCGCACGTCGGCGTCGGAGCGTTCCCACACGCGCACGACGTAGGGCAGTGTCATCAACGCATCGGCTATGGCATCGCGCCAGCGCTCCGCGCCCGCCGCCAGCAGTTGCACCACTACCGTGTCGCCGTACTGATCGGCGATCACGCCGGGTAGGCCATCGGATTCGCCATGCACCAAGCGTGCCGCATTGGTAACACCGCTCGCGAGCAGACTTGCGCGTGCGCGCGAGGCGGCGGTGATTCTGTTTTTGAAGAAGAATTCATCTATCGCGCGCGAGCCGGACGTTGGCCAATCCCACACGCGCGCGGTGATTTGTGATTTTGGGCTGTACGCGGCGAGCGCCAGCAACGCGCCCTCGGCGGACAGCACCTCAACCGTGTCACCGGATGGCGGATCGCCTTCGATGCGCGCCACCGCGCCGGAAAAAATCCACGGATGGCGACGCTTGAGCGATTTGTCTCGACCGGGCTTGAGGATCAGGCGGTTCAATCACCACCGCCGCCACCGCTATCCGAGCCGCCGCCGCTGTCCGAACTGCTGGAGGAACCGGAACTGCTGCTCCAATCGCTGCCGGAGGAACTGTCGCTGGAGGAACTGCTACTCATAGAACTGCTGTCCGAATCCGAGCTGCTGACGCCGCCATGGCCGCCGCCCATCATCGCGGCGACCGCACCTGCGGCAACCACCGCCACGATCAACGCGATAATTGGGCCGGCGAAAAGCATCGCCACCCCGCCCGCCGCCAACCCTACGCCGCCACCCACCATTACTCTGCTTGCCATGGTCATGTCTCCCTGGGTTTGCTATTTTCGTTTGGCGCGAGGATGCGCCTGATCGTACACCTTCGCCAGATGCTGAAAATCCAGTTGCGTATACACCTGCGTGGTGGAAATGCTCGCGTGGCCCAGCATTTCCTGCACCGCGCGCAGGTCGCCGCTGGATTGCAGCACATGCGAGGCGAATGAGTGCCGCAGCATGTGTGGATGCACGGAAGCATCCAGCCCGGACTTTACCGCCCATTGTTTCAGCCGCAACTGCACCGAGCGCACGCCGAGCTGCGCGCCGTTGCGATTGAGAAACAGCGCGGTCTCGCCGTGCGGCGCGAGTTGCGCGCGCAGCGCAAGCCATGCATCGACGGCGGCAAGCGCATGACGGCCCACCGGCACCACGCGCGTTTTGCCGCCCTTGCCGGTGACGCGCACAGTGCCGTCGGCGGGGTCAATATCGCCCAGCGCAAGACTGGTCAGTTCCGACAACCTCAGGCCGGATGAGTAGAACAATTCAAACATGGCCTTGTCGCGCAGCGCCAGCAAACTATCGTCGCTGATATTCATCAGCCGGCCTGCTTCGTCGGGCGACAGGGCGTGCGGCAGCCGCTTGGCGGCCTTGGGCGCGCGGATACCGACGCAGGGGTTGGCGGTGTAGCCGTGGTCGCGCGCGAGGTAGCGGTAAAACCCGCGCCATGCGGACAACATGCGCGCGATCGAGCGGCCATCGAGGCCACGTGCGTGCAGTTGCCCGACAAAGCGGCGTATCTGGTGCACCTGCAATTGGGCCAGCGTGTGTGTGTCGGCGAGCTGTATCAGCGTTTCAATATCACGCGAGTAGTTCGTGGCGGTGTTGGCGGCGAGGCGGCGTTCATGCGTGAGATGCACCAGAAAATCCGCCAGCTGCTGTTGCGCGGGCGAGCTCGGCTGATCGGGGGTAGAAACTGTTGCGGTGCCAGCTGCGGTCACGCCGGGTGTTAAACCAAGTGCCGCGCCAGCGCGGCGGCAGTGATATCGCCCAGCCGCGACAGGTAGAGCGTGCCCATTTCGGCATAAAAGCGGTGCGGGTCTTCGCTGGCCAGCGCCAGCAGACCGAAACATTCGCCGTCGCGCAGCGCGATATAGGCAAATGATTTCAGCAGCGGCGCGGATTCACCAAACAGCGCCGCGGTATCCGCCGCCGCTTGCGAACAGCAATGCGGATGAGTGAGGTTCGCCGCAAACACGCGCGTAGCTTCGCTTGAAGACGACAATCCCGGCACATCGCCTGCATCACCAGTAGCGCGCCACACGCGCAAGACCACATGCGGCACGGAAAAATCATCGCGCAGATGGGTTTCGATCAGGTGTGCCGTGACGGGCAAATCCGGCGCGCCGAGCAGCGCCAGCGTGATGCGGTGGATTTTCTCTCCGATCGCATCGTTATCTTCGCCGAACTGGATGATTTCGCGCAGCTTGCCTTCAAGCTGTTTGCTTTTTTCGCGCAGCGTGAGGATTTGCCGCTCACTGATGGGGATGGTGCGCCCGCCGTGTGGATGCGGGATGTTGATCTCCGCCATCATCTCGGCGTATTGCTCGAAAAATTCCGGGTGCTGCTTGAGATAGGCGGCTACGTCTTCTGAATTCATTGTTTTCCCTGAGTGTTTAGCGCTTTGCCACAAACTTGAGTATCCACTTACAAATCGATTTCACCTTCAAACACGCTAACCGCCGGCCCCGTCATCATCACCGGGCTACCCTCGCCCGCCCATAATATACCGAGGTCTCCGCCGCGCGTGGTGACACGCACACGGGCATCCAGCAAGCCGCGCAGGATGCCCGCGACCACCGCCGCGCAGGCGCCTGTACCGCAGGCCAGCGTTTCGCCCGCGCCGCGTTCAAAGACGCGCAGCTTGATGTGATCGCGATCCATCACCTGCATAAAGCCGGCGTTCACCCGATTGGGAAATTGCGGGTGTGATTCGATCAACGGCCCGTCGGTTTCTACGTTTGCTGTCAGTATGTCCGGCACCACCTGTACGGCGTGTGGATTTCCCATAGATAAAGCATTGATCTTTAATACTTTTTTATCTATTGGCAGATCGTAGGTAAGCGCCTGCTGACGCGCTATGAAGGGGATCAGTCCCGGCGCAAAAACCGGTGCGCCCATGTTGACGGTGACCTGGCCGTCCGTCTCGAGCGCGGGCTCGATCACGCCGGAAGCGGTGCCAACGCGTATCGTGGTTTTTTGGGTAAGCGCCTTGTCGTGTACATAGCGCACAAAGCAGCGCGCGCCATTACCGCATTGCTCCACCTCGCCGCCATCGGCGTTGAAAATGCGGTAGTAGAAATCGGCGTCTGCGGAACGCGCCTTTTCCACCTGAAGAATCTGGTCGCAGCCCACGCCGAAATGCCGGTCGGCCAGCAGCCGTAATTCGTCGAGGCTGAGCGACAGCGTCGTGCGGGTGGCATCGAGAACCACAAAGTCGTTCCCTAATCCATGCATTTTGGTGAATTTTAAGCGCATTTAGATAATTTTAGAGGCAATAGTCACGGTAATCGCGGTAGATGCACCGATCCATCACCACGGTCATGCCGCCCGCCAGCGCCCGTTGCGCTGCCGGTTCGTTAACGATGCCCTCTTGTATCCAGATTCTTTTCAGGCCCAGTTTCAGGCATTCGTCCACTACCCCATCGATGAATTCCGCGCTTCGAAACACGTTCACCAGATCAATAGGTTCGGGCACGGTAGCAAGGCTAGGATAGGCCTTTTCGCCGAGGGTTTCCGTCGCCGCCGGATGCACCGGAATCACGCGAAAGCCGAAGCCCTGCATGGCGGCGGAAACACCATAGCTGGGGCGCGATGCGTTGGGCGACAAGCCCACCACGGCGATGTTCTTTACATTTTTCAGCATCGCGCAGCACGCCTGCGGATCAGGATTGATAAACATGGTTTTCCCTGTTCACTTGTTCACCCGCTCACGGGTTTGGTCATGATGTAATCGTCCATCAAAAATCCGCCGCCTATTTTTCGCACCGACGTTTCGGCGATAACAAAACCGTGCTTCCGGTAAGCGGCAATGGCCCTGAGGTTATGCCGGTTCACCGCGAGCGTCAGTTGCTTGCAGCCGCGCCGCACCGCGAACACGGCCACATGATCAATCAGCCTGCCGCTATATCCCTGCCGATGCGCGCGCGGATGCAAATACAATTTGTCGATCTTGATTTCTCCTGCCACATTCGTCGGAAAATACGAGGTGTAGCCTATCATCTGTCCATCGAGCAGCAACACGTCCCACCACCAATTGTCGCGCGCAAGCTCATCGCGTATCAGCGTTTCGTTATAGCGTTCTTCCAGCATGTATTCTATCTGCGCCGCGCTGATAATGCCCGGATAGTGCGCGCGCCAGATTTCGCACGCCAGCGCACACAGCGCGGGCACTTCCACGGTTTGCAGCGGGCGAATCAACACGCGGTCAGTCATAAAAGCCCCGTTCTCCCAGCGGGCGGGTCTTGAATCGTTTATGCACCCAATAGTACTGTTCCGGCATTTCACGCACGCGCTCTTCGATAAACGCATTCATGCGCCGCGTGTCGGCTGCCACATCATCCGTGGGGAAATTCTCCCACGCCGGATAAAAGCGCAGTTCATAGCCCTGCGCGCCCGGTAACTGGCGCGTCACCGCCGGAACGACGACCGCGCGCGCGAGTTTCGCCAGCCGTGCGAGACCGGTGATAGTCGCTGCCTGCACGCCGAAGAACGGCACAAAAATCGAATCGCGTTCGCCGAAATCCATGTCGGGCAAATAATAAAACGGCAAGCCTTCGCGGATTGCCTTGACCACGGGCCGAATGCCGTCCTGCCGCGAAAACAACACCGGCGTTACGAACCGCGCCCTGCCGTGCAGCAGCACTTTGTCGAACGCGGAATTTTTCTGCTTGCTGTACACCGACACGCCGCGCCACTCGGTGATGATGCGCGCACCACCCATGTCGAGGCCGACAAAATGCGGCGCCAGCCAGATCACCGGTTTGCCCTCGACCGCCTGCCAATGCTCAAGACCTTCGACCCGCACCAGCTTCTGCACGCGCGCCCTGGATGACCACCACAGCAGCCCGTGCTCCAGCAGGCCGCGCGCCAGCACTTGAAAATGCGCGCGCGCCATACG
>VFLF01000857.1 GCA_009885185.1 Nitrosomonadales bacterium
CTCGGTGGCGAGCAGCGCTTCATATTGCTTGACGAGACTGGCGTGGGTGTTGGTAAGTATCTGCTCGAAATCAGACACTGACAGGCTGTTCAACTCCACGCGAATCGGAAAGCGCCCCTGCAATTCGGGAATCAAATCCGACGGCTTGGACAAATGAAACGCGCCGCTGGCGATGAACAGAATGTGATCGGTTTTAATCATGCCGTACTTGGTGGTGACGGTGGTGCCTTCGACTAGCGGCAACAGATCGCGCTGCACGCCCTGGCGCGACACATCGGCGCCGGAGGTCTCTTGGCGCGCGGCGATTTTGTCGATCTCGTCGAGAAACACGATGCCGTTTTGCTCGACGTTGTTCACCGCCTGCGTTTTCAAATCTTCGTCGTTAATCAGCTTGACGGCTTCTTCGTCGGTCAGGAGTTTCATCGCGTCGCACACTTTCATTTTTCGTGTGCGCTTTTTATTCGTGCCGAGGTTCTGAAACATGCCCTGAATCTGCTGAGTAAGATCTTCCATCCCGGGCGGCGCCATGATTTCCATGTGTGCCTGGATGCCCGCGACTTCGATTTCGATATCCTTGTCGTCGAATTCGCCCTCGCGCAGCCTCTTGCGAAACTTCTGTCGCGTGGGACTTTCAGCGTCGTCCGCCAAGTGCTCACTGGCGCCAAAATCCGGCGGCGGCGGTAACAGCACGTCCAGCACGCGCTCCTCAGCCGCATCCTCGGCCTGCCGCCGCACCTTGCGCGTAGCTTCGGTGCGCATATCCTTGATCGCGGTTTCCACCAGATCGCGGATGATGGTATCGACGTCGCGCCCGACATAGCCGACTTCGGTGAATTTGGTCGCCTCGATTTTGATAAACGGCGCATCGGCCAAGCGCGCCAGCCGGCGCGCGATTTCGGTCTTGCCCACGCCAGTGGGCCCGATCATCAGAATATTCTTCGGCGTGATTTCCTGGCGCAGCGGCTCGGGCACCTGCTGGCGCCGCCAGCGGTTGCGCAGCGCAATCGCAACGGCACGCTTGGCGTCATCCTGACCGATGATGTGGCGGTCGAGTTCGTGAACGATTTCCTGGGGGGTCATGGAGGACATCTTTAACTGCGTGAACGAGTGAACGAGTAACCCCTGCGAGGCGCGAGGTTACTCGTTCACTCGTTCACGTCCTTATTCAAGCACTTCAATGACATGCTGCTGGTTGGTGTAGATGCAAAGATCGCCCGCGATCTCCAGTGATTTTTTTACGATGTCGCGCGGAGAGAGATCGGTGTTTTCATGCAGTGCGCGCGCCGCGGCCTGCGCGAACGAGCCGCCGCTGCCGATGGCGACGATGCCCAGCTCCGGCTCCAGCACGTCGCCCACACCGGTGATGATTAACGAGTGTTCACGATCCGCCACCGCGAGCATCGCTTCGAGACGGCGCAGCATGCGGTCGGTGCGCCAGTCTTTAGCGAGTTCCACCGCCGAGCGCATCAGGTTGCCCTGATGCTTTTCCAGTTTGGCCTCGAAGCGCTCGAATAAAGTGAAGGCATCGGAGGTGCCGCCGGCAAACCCGGCGAGAATTTTTTCGTGATACAGGCGGCGGATTTTGCGCGCGGTGGATTTCACCACCACGTTGCCGAGCGTGACTTGCCCGTCGCCGCCGAGCGCCACCACGTTGCCGCGACGCACCGAGAGGATGGTGGTGCCGTGAAAAACTTCAGGATTCATGCGCTGACCGTGAGAGCGTAGAAGGACATGGAGATGCGTGGGGACGGATTATAGCCCGACCATTACATTACTCCACCTTGAACACGATAGGCACCACGTAAGGCGATTCAATCGGCTGCCCACCTTGCCGCGCAGGAATAAAGCGCCAGGTTTTCACCGCCGACAGCGCGGCTTCGTCCAACGCAGGATGTCCGCTGGATTTTTCGAGACCGACACTGGCGGCCAATCCCTCGGCTGTCACCAGCACGCGTATCAGCACCGTGCCCTGATCGCCCCGGCGACGCGCGGCCAAGGGATACGCGGGGCGCGGATTGTTCAGATACGCCGCATCGGAACGCGGGGGCGTCACGACCGCGGGTGAAGATGGCGGACGCGGCGTTTCCAGCGGCGGCGCCGGTCGCGGCTCAGGCACTATCGCCACTGCCTGCGATGGCGGTGTGTCCGGCGGCGCAGTCAGTATTGGCGCCTGCACCGCTTGCGTCGTCTGTGGTTGCCGGACAGCAGGCGTCGCCGCTTTGAGCGGTGCGCGTTCGGTGCGGGATTCTATCGGCATTGGCTGGGGTAACGCTGGCGGCACAACCTCCGGCGGCTCTTGCTTCAACAATTCAACGGTCAGCGCCGGCGGAGGCGCGTCACGACGCGCGACCCACGCCGGCAACAGCGTCAGCAGCAACACATGCGCGGCAAGGCTGCCTGCGACGCACAGCGTCAGCGATGCGGAGTGGTGCGTCCGGAAGGATAGGGGCGCGTCGGGATTCACTAAAATAGTGTTTAATAACAATTAGTTAATTACTATTGGCCGTGTGGGAACGAGATCGCGCGAGGCGCAATTATCGTCCGCTTTAGGCAGTACGACAAACCCGTCTCACCCTGCGTAATCGCTCAAAACTGCGCACGCAAACCGAGCTGCCCGCTGCGTTTACCGAGCGGCGCGATGTCTTTCAGAAAAGACACATGGTTGCGTGCATCTTCGTTCAGCAGATTCACGCCGCGCAGAAATATTTCCACGCTGCCTTGCGGCAGCGGCAGCTTGATACGGTAAGTCAACGCCGCATTGATCAGGGTGTAGCTATCCGTTGGCAGTTCGTTGGTGGACACGCGGTTCTGCGCGGCCACCCACGTGGCATCCACGCGCGCGCCCAGCGCGCCCCAGCGATAGTCGAGTCCCGCGCCGAATCGTCGCGGTGCGATACGCGGCAGCGGCAGGCCGGTGCTGCGATCATCGGCGCGCACAGTTTCAAACTTCAGCCGCAGATCTAGTGTGCTCGCGCGATCCAGCAGTCTGAATTTTCCTTCGGCCTCGATGCCGCGAAAGCGCGCAGGCACGGCGCGATAGGTGAGTTCCGGCAGCATTTCTTCGCCAGTATTGTCGGATATGCCGGGCGTAATGGTTTCAGGCGGGTTCAATTCGCCATCCGCGCCGCGCGTGTTGCCGCTGTTGAATACGCCGATGTAATTCCGGAAGCGGCTATGAAACACGCCGATGCTGCCCGAGTGCGCGCCGGAGCGCATGCGCAAAGCCGCGTCTAATGAGCGTGATTTTTCCTTCGCAAGCGTGGCATCACCAACCTCGTAAGCGCCGGTCGCCGCATGCGGGCCGGCGGCGAATAACTCAAAGTAAGTCGGCGCGCGCTCGGTCACAGTGGCGTTGAGCACCAATGCCAATCCCGGCGTAAAACTATAGACGCCGCCGAGTGCGCTGCTGTTGCCGCCGAACGAGCGCGACTGTGCAGGATCGAAACGTGGTCCCGGGCCGCCGAACGGGGTGGGACCCCCGCCTTGCGAACTGACTTCGGTGCGCTCATGGCGCCCGCCAAAACTTAGTTTCAATTTTCCGACCGGCAGTTCCTCGTAAATAAACAACGCCTTGCTGTTCGTCGTTGTCGTCGGTACAAAGGCTTCCACGCCCAGCGCCGAAAAATCAATGCGACCGAACTGAACGCCGACCGCGCCTTGCAGCGGACCAAGATGGGCGTGCGCAAACTCCAGCCGTCCCTCGTGCCCCTTGTTTTTGAACTCGGTCGCAGCAACACCGGCATCGCGTTCGGTGTGCTCATAGTTTGTCTTGCCGAGTTTGAACTTGACGCCGCTGATAAACCAACCGATATCACGTATTTCACCCGCGACATCCCAGCGCTTGCTTACCATGTCAATGGTTACTTCCGGTTCGGCCACGGTGCCGTATTTGCTCTCAGACGACGAGAACGACAATCCCACGTAGCCCTTCTCCCACGTGGCGGCGCCGCCCACCGACCCGCCGCTGGAACGCGACGCGCTGTTGGGCAACGTGCCATTCACCACGACGCGCGTGGGGTCGCTCGCTTGCAGACGCGGTGAAATATTCGGCCCCTTGATCTTCAGATCATCGGTGTCGCGCGTGTACACATCCGCATGCAATGCAAAGCGCCCGTTGCCCGCTTCCAGCATCGCTCCGAGCGCCTTCTCGGACTGCGCGCCGCCGAAGCGCGTCTCGGCCCGTCCGAGCACACCAGTCACCGGCGCCTGCGGAATACGATTGTCAATCACGTTGACCACGCCGCCCACTGCGTTGCCGCCATAGAGCAACGCCGCCGGGCCGCGCACGACTTCGACGCGCTCAACGATCAGCGGGTCCAACGGCACCGCGTGATCGTTGCTCAGCGATGACGCATCGAGCACGCCGACGCCATTGTTGAGAATGCGTATGCGATCCCCTTCTAGACCGCGTATCACCGGACGACTGGCGTTCGGCCCAAAATACGTCGAACTGACACCGGCCATTTCGTTGAGCATCTCGCCCAGCGTCGATTGTCGTAGCAAAAACAAATTCGCGCCTTCCAGCACGGACGCGGGTAATGCCAGGCTGAACAGCTCGCTGCCCAGCGGATTGCCGGTCACGATCACCGGCGATAATTGGATTGGGGTTCCCGCGGCGGCGGGGCGCTTTACAGCGGAGGTCTGCGCGTGTGCGGAAACCGCGAACGCAGCAGCCACCGCATAAGCGATGCGACTGACCATTGTTTTCTCCTGTGAAATACACCAAGGCGCGAATAAGCGCACACACGCATGAGCCTGGGCTTGTGCCGCGTGCGGCTTTCGCTCAAAAGGATCAAAGCGGCGCGAAGATATACGCGCCGCTGTGCATCACAGGAAAATAGGAGGGCCGCGCGAAAGCGCCGGTACAGCCTCGGTAGCGAGGCGGGGATTAAACGTGTAACCGGCGATGGTTGCCGGACACTCAACGATACCTGGCAGCGCATACGATCCATGAACGCCGCCCAGAACCTGTCCGAAGGCTACATCAAATGCGCAAAGGCTGGCCTGTCCGTCCGGCGGCGCGTCGCGTTTATGGTCATGAGCATCACTCTCATGAACCTGGCGGTGTGCGCTGTGCGCTTGGCCGCCGGAATGCCATGTCGCATGCACGATCGCGCCCTGCTGCGCGACAAGCAACAGGAATACGCAAAGGTAATGGAAAAACCGGCGCGCCATCAGGGGTTACTGACTCAAGTCCGTAAGATCACGACAAACACAACGGACTATTACTTGGCAGTAGTCAGCACCGCATCGGCGAGCCGATAGTAAAGTCCCATCGGATCGTCTTTCAGCACCGTGAGTTTGCCGGTGAGCAGTATCGGCTCGAAGCCGTATTTGACCGGCGTCTTGGCCTGCACTTCCACCATCTGCTCCGGCCCGCCGGGCAAACAGAACGAGCACGACGGCGGCAGCGCGGCGAGAATAAAGCGCGACTGCTTTTCGCCCATGTCGAGCGGCATCATGAAGCCTTGAATCTTCACTTCTTTTTTGTCCAGCGCGGTGATCGCCTTGGCGAACTCCGGCACGAACTTGTCTTTTTGCTTGACCGGCTTGACGTCGCTCAGTGTTTTCCACGACAACACGCCCTTCAGCTCGGGCAGCGGCTTGTCCGCAAACGGCGACGGCGCCAACGGCGCATCCACAGCAGGCGGTTTGGCATACAGATCTTTTTCGGCGGCGGGGCCTTTTTGCGTCTGCTGCGCCCATGCGGCGCCCATGCCCGTCGCCACCAATAATGCAATCCCAATTTTCAGAAATTTCATTGCAACCTCCATTACCGCACGTTTATGGAGAGCCATACTACCGCACTCCGATATCTGAATGTAAGTATTTGTTTTAACTGTTCTTTTTTTGGCTAGTGCTTATGCTGCATACCGCACAACTTGCCGATCCCCAGCCCCTTGCAGTCCTTGGCCAACTGCGCGTGGCATTCCTTTTCGCTCTTGCCGCTTTGCAGACACTTCGCCGCGGTGGTGTGCGCATCGGCCATCGCGAGATGATCCTGAATGTCTTTTTGTGCTTCGGCGGTGATAGCCGGCTTATCGCCTTTTTTCGCTTTATCTTTGTCCTGTGCCGACGCCGGTGCTACCGCAAAAAACAACATCGCCATCGCCACGGATACCCAATACTTGCGCATACATCCTCCCATAACTACAGTCGACAATAGACATTACCCGCGCGCCAAAGTGCCCGCGATATCGGTGCGATACGCGCGCCACGCCGGAATCAGCGCGGCGACGATACCCACGCCCGCGGCCAGCGCCAGCACCCACCACTCGGCCTGTACCCAGGTCCAGCCGGTGACCGACACCTGCTGCGCGGCTTTCAATGCGTAGCCCAGCACTTCGGCCAGTACGTGACCTAGCGCGACACCAAGCACGCCGCCGATCAGCGCCAGCAACAGTCCTTCAAACAGCAGCAACATCATCAAAGTCA
>VFLF01000680.1 GCA_009885185.1 Nitrosomonadales bacterium
AACGCCGCTCCCGACGGCGTGGACGGGCCGTAGCCCCCGCCAACAATGATCGCCGCCAGCAGTGCCAGCAGCGGATGTCCCAGCGCCGCCAGCGCCATGCCGCACGCCACGAGACACAAGCCGATTTGCGTCACCCGCAATGCGCCCCACTGCGGCACGCGCCCGCCGATCTGCGGCGCGGAGAACGCCGCCGACAAATAAATCAGCGAGGTCATCAGGCCTACAGCGGTGGCGGGCACGCCAAGATCCGCGCTCGCCGCCGGCGCCAACACGCTGGGCGCGAACATCGCGGCAGCGGTGAAGGTTTGCCCGATCAACGCTACGGGCAGCGCGAGCGCCAAGGTAGCGGGCAGGGGCAAGTGCGTGGGTGGCGGCGGTTGCGGGTTAATCATGAATCAACTCGACGAACGGTAGGTTGGGAGGACGAAGGAACCCCAACAATATTGGCCCATCATCGCAAACGTTGAGGTCCCTTTGTCACCGCAACCTGCGCGCTATGCAGACTTCTGCACCGCGCCCATCGCCTCCAGTTCAGCCTGCACCTCCAGCCAGCGATGCTCGGCGGTGTCGATGAGTTTTGCCAACTCCGTCTGCCGCGTGGCCATGGCGCGCAAATCGGCGGTGCCGGCGTTTTGATACAACGCCGGATCGGCGAGCTTCGCATCCAGCTCGCGCTTTTCGGTGTTCCACTTCGCCAGATCACGGTCCAGCTTTGTGGTTTCTTTTTCGAGGCTACGGCGTGCGCCTTGCTGCTGTTGCGGATTGACGCGCGCTTCGCGCCGCGCGGGTTTTTCTGTCTTCACGGCTGTCACCGCCGCCGCGGACTTTGGATTCTGCGCCAACCGCCGCGTCGTCAGCCACGCCAGATAATCATCCACGTCGCCATCGAATTCCTGCACCTTGCCGTCGGCCACCAATAAAAAGCTGTCGCACACCGTGCGCAGCAGGGTGCGGTCATGCGACACCAGCACCAAACTGCCTTCGTACTCGGCCAGCGCCATGGTCAGCGCCTGGCGCATTTCGAGATCGAGGTGATTGGTCGGCTCGTCGAGCAACAGCAGATTGGGCCGTGTGCGGATCATCAGCGCGAGTGCCAGGCGCGATTTTTCGCCGCCGGAAAACGGCCCTACCGCTGTCTCCACCATGCCGCCTCTGAAATCAAAGCCGCCGAGGTAGTTGCGCAACTCCTGCTCGCGCGTGCGCGGCTCGCTGCGCGTCATGTGCTTTAACGGCGATTCATCCGGGCGCAGTTGCTCAAGCTGGTGTTGCGCGAAATAACCAATCGCCAGGCCGCGGCCATCCACGCGCCGGCCCGCCAGCGGTTCGGACTCTCCCGACAACAACTTCACCAGCGTGGATTTGCCCGCGCCGTTGGGGCCCAAGAGGCCGATGCGCGCGCCGGGACGCAGCGTGAGTTTGACGCCTTTAATCACGGGCACGCCATCGTAGCCCGCGTCCACGTCTTCCAGCGTCAGCATCGGATCGGGCGCGCGCTCCGGCGCCATGAAGGCAAAATCAAACGGCGTATCGACGTGCGCCGCCGAAATCACCTCCATGCGATCCAGCGCCTTCAGGCGGCTTTGCGCCTGCCGCGCCTTGGTGGCCTGCGCGCGAAACCGCGCGATGTATTTTTCCAGGTGCTCGATCTGGCGCTGCTGCTTCTCGAACATCGACTGCTGCACCGCAAGCTGCGCCGCGCGCTGCGTTTCAAACGCCGTGTAGTTGCCGGTGTAAAGCGTCAATCGCTCGTTGTAGATATGCGCGATGTTGGTGGTGCAGCCATCGAGAAAATCCCGATCATGCGACACCACCACCAACGTGCCGCGAAAGCTCGCCAGCCATTTTTCCAGCCACACCACGGCATCAAGATCCAGATGATTGGTCGGTTCGTCGAGCAACATTAAATCGCAGCGGCTCACCAGCGCCTGCGCCAGATTCAGCCGCATGCGCCAACCGCCGGAGAATTCCGACACCGAACGCTCGATATCGCCATCGGCAAAGCCCAGCCCCGACAGCAGCGCCGCCGCGCGCGCGCGCGCGCCATAGCCGCCGATGTCGTTCAGCCGCCCGTGAAGCTCGCCCAGCAGATCGCCGCCTTCGTGGTGCGCCTCGGCCGCGGCAATCTCGCGCTCGATCTCACGCAGTTCGGTATCGCCGTCCAGCACATAGTCAATCGCGGATTGATCCAGCGCCGGCGTCTCCTGCGCCACCGTAGCGATGCGCCATGCCGCCGGCACGTCGCAATCGCCCAGCTCGGAATGCAACTCGCCGCGCAGCAGCGCGAACAGACTCGACTTGCCGCTGCCGTTGGCGCCCACCAGCCCCACGCGCCAGCCGGCGTGAATTTGCAGATTGGCGTCTTCAATGAGTTTGCGCGCGCCGCGCGCGAGCGTGAAATTACGAAAATGGATCACTGCCGCCCGCCTGTTTTACGAAAGGGCGCAATGATAGCCGCTATGGGGGCGGCGTGCGAGGAAGAACGGCGGTTTAGCCGCTCAATCCAGCTTCGCCCCGCTCTCCTTCACCAGCTTCGCCCATTTCGCCAGATCAGCGAGCAGGTACTGGCGGAACTGCTCCGGATCGCTGCCCACCGGCTCCGCGCCGTCGGCGAGTATGCGCTCGCGGATATCGTTCAGCTTGACGAATTTCACCAGTTCATCGTGCAATTTGGCGACGATGGGTTTGGGTAATTTTGCCGGCCCCATCACGCCGTACCAACCCACCACCTCAAAGCCCGGCAACTGTTCGGTCATCGTCGGCAGATCGGCATACGACGGCACGCGCTTGGGCGCGGTAACGGCCAGCGCGCGCAACTTGCCGCTTTTGACCAGCGCCTGCGCCGCCGACATGCCAACGAAGTTGTAGTGGTACTGCCCCGCCACCAGATCAATCAGCGACGGCGCGGAGCCTTTATACGGGATGTGCTGCGCCTTGATCTTGGCCGCGAGGTTATACATTTCTCCGGACAAATGCCCGCCGCTGCCGTTTCCCGCCGAACCGAAGTTGAGAGGGCCTTTGAAATTTTTCGTCCACTCGATGAATTCCTTCAGATTCTTCGGCGGCGACGACGGGTTGATCACCAGCAGCAAACCCGCGGAGGTGAGTTGCGAAATCGGCGTGAAATCATTCACCGCGTGGTACGGCAGCTTGGGGTTTAACGCAGCGTTCACTGTGTGCTGGTGATACGCCATGAACAGCGTGTAGCCATCGGGCTGCGCCCTGGCGGTCAACTCGCCCGCGATCACGCCCGATGCGCTGGCGCGGTTGTCCACCACGATTTGCTGCTTGAAACTTTCGCTCAATCGGATGCCGAACATCCGCGCGAGTATGTCGGTGGTGCCACCCGGCTGCGCGGGGGTGATGAGGCGGATCGGGCGATTTGGATAGTCACCGGTTTGCGCCTGCGCCTGCGAAACCCACACTGCGCTCATCGTCAAAAACACACCCAGCACACCTGCGTTTATCTTGAACGATGTCATAATATTTCCTTTAAAAACAAATAGTTAAAATATTTCCCTCGTCACCGCGCGCGAGTTGCCAAAGCACGGCACATACACCGAGTGCGTGCCCGGCCCGCCGGCGACGATGAACCAGATGTCGTCGGGCGAGCGCGAAATTGCCAGCATCGTATCGGGTGTGATGTCGCCGTATTCGTCGCTGCGCGAGGCCTGCGCGCGCAAAACTTCTTTCACCGACAAATGCCGCGCGGGCATTTTGGTGAGTTCCCACAGGCGTTGCTTCACGTCGCGTTTGCTCAAACCGCCCGCCTTGAGAATATCGGCGTGCTCCGGCGCGAACACGATCCACGGTTCACCGCCGTGGCAATACTCATTGCTGGTGGGATGCACCATCGATTCGGCGATCACGCGCAGCAGCTCGCCCGCGTCCTTGGAATGCGTGTTCATGTTGAGCGTGCCTTCGGCGGGCACCACGGTCACGGTGCTTGCATCGCGCGCGAAACCGCGCTCCACATGCAGCGGCTCCCACGGACTTTGCGCTTCGTTTTCGCCGCAGCAGAAAGTGTACTTCGCGGGCTGGCCTTGGGTTGCGCGATCCATGTCGCCTGGCAGCGCACCGCCGATGTTTTGCAAAATGAGGCGCATGGCGCGCCCCAGCGTGGCGTTGGCCCACGTGCCCTGACCCAGACAATTGAACGTGGCATTGATGCCGAGTTGCTGCACGATGGGGCCGTTTAACACCAGCCACACCGCCGCCGGATTGGTAGTCGCCTCGATGCCCTGAATATTGAACTGCGCCTGCGCCACCGCATCGGTGGCCCCGATCAGCACCGGCAGGTATTCCGGGTCGCAACCGGCCATCACCGCGTTAATCGCGATGCGCTCCACGGTGGCTTCGCCGAAACCGGGCGGCAGCGTGGCGATCACTTCGTCTGGCTTGCGCTTCGTGCCAGCGAGCATGCGTTCCACGCGCGCCTGCGTCGGCGGCACAATCGGCAGCCCGTCGCTCCAGCGGCGCTCGCGGTAGAGCCTGTTAATGGCGTCGAGGTCGTCGAGGGCTTCGAAGGTAGCGGCAGCAGTGCTCATTTCGCCCCCGCCTTGCTCATCAATCGCGCAATATCATCCGCGCACTGCTCCGCAATCGCACGCACTTCGTCGCGTTTACGCAAGCCGAAGGGATGCGGCATCACGGCTATCGGCAAATCTTTTTTACCCAGCGCTGACGCCTGCGCGTGGCCCAGCGTTTTGAACGCGGTCGAGCAGATGGTCAGCGCCGCCTTGCCGCGCTTTGTCATCTCTACACTGTCGTGGATACTCCACGACGTGCAGGAGCCTCAGTCACCCGACCCGGTAATCACCAGGTCGCATTGCTCCGCGTATTCCTTATAGACGCTGTCCGGCGCGGGTACCGAGGCGGCGCGCTTGCGGCGCTTCAACACCTGCTTCACGCCGTATTTGCTCATCAGCAACTCGCCGATGTCGTCGGCCAGATGATTGAAATTCGGCTTGGCGTTGTCGATGAAACCCACCACCTTGCCCGCGAGGGACTCCAGCGTGGGCTTGGCGGATTCCACCTTGGCCGGCACTTTCGCACGCGGGGCGGTGGGGTCGTAGAGGATAATACTGGCGGTCATTGTGGTGTTCCTTTACACACGAATCCAGGCCACTTCACCTGTGGCCGAAAACATATCCCTGTCGTTCCCGCGCAGGCGGGAACCCATAACACCGTGCCACTTGAGACATCGTATGGGTTCCCGCCTGCGCGGGAACGACGATGTAAATTTTGGTATTTCACTGCGCGCTGATGTTGGTCTTGCGAATCAGATTTTCCCAGCGTGCAATTTCCGTTTCGGTGAACTTGCGCGCTTCCTGCGGCGTGCCGCCCATCGGTTCGCCGCCCTGCACCGCAAGCTGCTCGATAAATTCCGGCAGTTTGAGCACGCGATTAATTTCGGCATGCAGCCGTTTCAAAATCGCCTCCGGCGTTTTCGCGGGCGCGAGCATCTGGTACCACAGCGTCGCTTGATAGCCAGGAAGTCCCTGTTCCGCCACCGTTGGGATGTCCGGCGCGGCGCGTGAGCGTTTGGCGCTGGTCATGGCGATCGCGCGCAGCCGTCCGCTCTTGGCATGCGGCAGCACCGCCAGCGGACTGGTACACATGAACTGCACCTGCCCGCCGATCACATCGGTCAGCGCCGGCCCCGCGCCTTTGTAAGGCACATGCACCATGTCGATGCCGGCGTTGTATTTAATCAACTCCACCGCCAGATGCCCGCCGGTGCCCGGCCCGGAGGTGGCGTAGTTGATACGTCCCGGCTTGGATTTGGCGATAGCAATCAGTTCTTTCAGGTTGCCTGCGCCCAGCGCGGGATTCGCCACGCACAAGAGCGGCGAATCCGCCACCAGCGTTATAAACGAAAAATCCCTAACCGAATCGTACGGCAGTTTTTTCAACAGCGCCGGGTTGATGGCGTGCGTGGCGCTGGCCAGAAACAACGTGTGTCCGTCGGCATTGGCGCGCGCCGCGAGCTCCGTGGCGATCACCTGCCCGCCGCCGGGACGGTTATCGTTGATGAACTGCTGGCCCATGGATTCGGTCAGCCGCACCGTCACCATGCGCCCGAGTATGTCGCCCGCGCCCGCCGGCGGAAACGGAATGATCACGCGCACCGTGCGTTGCGGATAAGCCTGTCCTGAGCTTGTCGAAGGGTCCGCGGCATGCGCGCCCACAGCCATGAGGCTCGCCGGGATAAAGAATAGAATTCTCAATAAAAACATATACTTATATTAAAATGTAGGGCTTTTGTATTCGCCACCCATGGCCACCAGCCCCCACGTCGGCAACTGCGTGTCCATGCTGAAATTAATGTGCCCCGCCGCCGCGTGCGCGTCGCGAAAGCGGCGTTGCAGCGGCGCGCTGTCGTAAATACCGTTCGCACCCATCATTTCATGCAGGATATCCACGGCCTCGGTCGCCATCTTCACCGCCATCGCGGCGTTGCGCCGATACTTTATTTTCGTCAGCGTGTCGAACGTGCCACCCGCGTTGACGACATCGTTCGCTTCGATGCAATCGTGACGTAGCCAGTGACGCGCCGCGTCGATCTTGCCCGCGGCTAACGCCACGCGATATTGCACCGCCTGAAAGTCGCGCATTTTCGCGCCGGTATAACTGGTGCTGCGCGCCTTCACGTGCTCGATCACTTCATCCAGCGCGCCCTGCGCGTTGCCGATCATGCAGCCGCCGATGCCGTAGCCGCCGAACCCGGATAGCGGTATCCGATAGATGGGATTGGTATGCACTTTCAATCCGGCAAACTCATGGCCCGGCAACGCCACCGCCATCGAGCACACGCGATGCGCGGGCACGAACACCTTGTCACAGCGCACCGAGCGGCTGCCGGTGCCGCGCATGCCCAGCGTCTGCCAGTCGTCGATGATTTCATAGTCGGCGCGCGGTACCATGTTCATCACCCAATCCACTGGTTTGTCGCCG
>VFLF01000918.1 GCA_009885185.1 Nitrosomonadales bacterium
CGCCGGCCACGGTTGCGTTGAGGGTTAACGTTGCGCTGGCACCGTTATTGAGGGTGCCCACGCGCCAGGTGCCCGCTGGGTACGGCCCGGACGCGGCAGCCGAATAGACGCCTTGAGTGGCGGTCGATGACACAAAGGTAAGTCCCGCCGGCAGCACATCCAGCACCCGGACATCGGTCGCTCGGTCCGGGCCGTTATTGGTGACGGTAATGGTGAAGCTGACGGCGTTTGCAGGCGTAATGTTACTTGCGGTCTTGGTAAGACTCAGGTCCGCCGTGCGTCCGGGCGCTGTTGCCAGATCTCCAAATGCTGCAACGCCGGTGTCCACTGGCAACGGCGTAGCAGCCAAATTGCCGATGTTGACTGAATAAAGCGTGGTACCCGGTGAAACCACCAGCCGACCATTGCGGTCGAAAGCACAGCCGGTTGCGGCGCCCGGCAGACCCGTCATGGCGCCCAGCAACGTCACCTCTCCGATGGAGTTGATGGTGAAAAGATTCTGCTGTATCACCATGTACAACACCCCGGTGGTTGGGTGAAGACAGATATCCCCACCACCGCCAACTGCCGCCCCACTCGCCGGTATAGCCGTTAGAATCCCGCCGGTATTGGGGTTGAGCGTCCACAACGTCGCGCGCTGTGTTGGAAAGGCGGGATCGGGGTTCATGGCGTAGAGCGTTCCCGCAGCATCGAACCCTAGACGAATGACGCCCGTGGTAGTGGCGCCTGGCGTGCCTACGAACACCGGAGGCGTCGCCGGGTTGGCGGGATCCCAACGCCACAAGCCAGGATTGGCGTTACCGCTGTCCAGATAAAACAACATGCCGTCACTGGGCCTCACCGCGAGCGTGGCAGCCTGCGTCAGCGGCGTGGCGAACGTGACCAATTGCACCGCCGGTCCTCCACTCACGCTGTCCACACTGAAAATACCATTGACGGTAATGCCATAGAAAGACTCTGCCCGTACGGTGGTGGTCTGGGCGAGCGCCATCAGCCCGATAATCAGCGCAAACATCCGGATCAAATAAGTATGCATGTGCCGTCCCATGCATAACGATTTCATAATATTCATCGTGCCACCTCTTCAAACATCAACTTGCGCTGCGTGGTCGTATCCTTCACGCCCTGATCGACCTTGAAGCGGAAGAACAAGTACCAGCCCTTGGCTGTCGCATTAGCGCCGGTGAAATCGTTGTCGCGGAAACCCGCGAAGTTGTAGCCCACGCCCACCCACATATTCGTCGCTGGCGAGAAACCCACGCTGGCGCCGTACGACGGCGTGTAGGTTTTCGCGCCCCACGAGTGCAGCACGGACGCGCGCGCGCCGATATCGAAGCGTTTACCCAGATCGCGGCGCGCTTCGATGCCGATCAAATCGGTAAAGCCGCTGACGCTGGTGCTATCGAAAGTATCGAACACATACTTGGCGCCGTACTGCATGGCGATCTGCGTGGCGCGGTCGAGCTGGTAATTCGCGTTGAAGTTGTTCACCAGCTTGCGGCTGCGCGCGCCGCCGATCTTTTCGGATTCTTCCTGGATGTAATCGAGGCGGTCGAGCACGATCAGGCGGCTGCCGATAGGCCGGTAGGCATAACTCAAACGCAAATCGAGTGTGCGGGTGTCGCCGTCGGCGCTGCCGCTGGTGCCGGTGTAGAGCGCGGTCGCCGCCAGCGCCTCGCCTTCCTTCAGGTCGCGATGCAGATTCGCAGACAGGTTCAGGCGGTCGAAGGTGTCGCCTTTGCGCCATTCGCCGCGCAGGCTGGCACCCCAGGGTCCGCGGTTCCAGGTAGCGCCAGCGAAGATCGAGGTGTAATCCTCGACCGGCGCAGCGGTGAATCCGGGCGAAACCGGTGCGATGCTTTGCGACGCTGCCCCGCCGAGCGAAGTCACACCCTGCGCAGACGGCGCGTTGGCGTTCAGCGGCGCGTTGCCGGGCTTGCGCAGCGTGCTGGTGCGATCCATGCCGCCGTGCAGCGTTAGCGCGTCCGACAGCTTCAGCGTCTGCGTCATGCTGCTCGAACTCGATAGCGACGGGCCGTACGGCGTCATGCCGATATTGAGCGAGCTGGCGCTTTCCGCGCCCTCCCACGGCTTCGATCTCACACCGAGGCGCGTGGTGCTGGCGTTCTCGCGCGCGCCGTAAGCAAATTCCTGCTCCGCAAACAACGACATCGTTTCGCTGACCTTGTAATCCGCACCGAGGCGCAGCCGATGCGGATAATCGGTGCTGGCGTTGTTGCCGCCCGCGGTGAGCGCGGAGTCGATGCGCAGATTGAGCCGCCCGCCCATCAGCTTGTAGCTGCCGCCCGCCACTACTTGATTTGACGTCAGCGTCTCGCCGGTGGAACTGTGATCACGCACCACGCGACCACCGCCATAGAGGCTGTAGTCGGGCTGCTGGTAATTGACACGGCTCTCGATCAGGGTGCGGTCCGCCTGCACGCCGGCGTTGTCGGCGCGTTCATGGATGGCTTGGGCATTCAGGCGTATTTCCTCGGTGATCTTCACCGACACGTCACCGCCGACTTTGGTGGTGCCCGCTTGCGCGGCGGCCTGCTGGCCCAGGCCGAAGGCGCCCTCTTGTCCGCGCACGTACGCGGTCGCCGCTACTTTTTCATCCTGCCGGCGCACTTCCACCAGATAGGCGCTGCCGGATAGATTGGTGCCCGCGAATTCGCGTTTGCTTTCGGCGTACTCCGCGCGCACCTTGGTTTTGTCGTCGATCTGATAGGTCGCGTCCGCGCCCACGAGGTCGCCGCGCGCGCCGCGCGTGCCTTCGTGTATCGCGGTCACGCCGACTTCGCCCTTGCCATCGCTGGTGCGTACCGCCACGCGCCCGCCGGCGGTGATGCGTTCATCGCGCGAGGTGTCTTCGGACTCGTACTCGGCAATGATGTAAACCGAATTGAAATCCTGATCCTTGCCGGGTATCGCCTTGCGGAAGAACAGCGTGCCCAGCGTGTGATCGATCTCGTAATCAATGCCCCGGCTCATCGGCTCGGATTTGACGATCACTTCGCTGCGGAAGCGGTCGCGCGTTTCCACGGTGATCTTGTCGCTGTTGGGAATGATGCCGCGCCGCGTCAGTCGATACAGGCCGGAGGTGCCGTCGGGA
>VFLF01000779.1 GCA_009885185.1 Nitrosomonadales bacterium
ACCACGGCGGGCACGCCGAGCTCGCGCGCAATAATCGCCGCGTGACAGGTGCGTCCGCCGCGATTGGTGACGATGGCCGAAGCGCGCTTCATCACCGGCTCCCAATCCGGGTCGGTCATATCGGTGACCAGCACGTCGCCATCACGCACGCGATCCATCTCCGCGGCACTGCTCACCAAGCGCACCGGGCCACTGCCCACGCGCTGTCCGATGGCGCGCCCGGTGGCGAGCACTTCAGAGCGCTGCTTCAATCGATAACGCCGCAGCGTGTCAACGTTTTCACTGGCCTTCACGGTCTCGGGCCGTGCCTGCAAAATATAAAGCTGACCGTCGATGCCGTCGCGTCCCCATTCGATATCCATCGGACGCTGGTAATGTTTTTCGATAATCATCGCGTAACGCGCCAGTGTTTCGACCTCGGCATCACTGATCGAAAACTGGCGGCGGTCGGCCTCCGGCACCGGCTCGGTTTTTACCGAACGGCCCATCTGGCGCGAGGCGTCATACACCATGCGCACCGCCTTGGAACCCAGCCCGCGCCGCAGTATCGCCGGGCGATTATTCGTAAGTGCATGTTTATAAACATAAAATTCATCAGGGTTTACCTGCCCCTGCACCACTGTTTCGCCCAACCCGTAGGCCGAGGTGATGAACACCACCTGATCGAAGCCGGATTCGGTGTCGATGGTGAACATCACCCCGCTCGCGCCCAGATCACTGCGCACCATGCGCTGCACCGCCGCTGACAATGCCACCTCGGCGTGGATGAAACCCTGATGCACCCGGTACGAAATCGCGCGGTCGTTATACAGCGACGCGAACACATGCTTGATCGCTTCCAACACGTTGTCGAGGCCGTGAACATTGAGAAAGGTTTCCTGCTGGCCGGCGAACGAGGCATCGGGCAAATCTTCAGCGGTGGCGGACGAGCGCACCGCGAACGCCACCTCCGCGCCGGCCGCCTTTGCCAGTGGATGATAGGCGTCAGCAATCGCTGCCTTTAGCGCGTCGGAGAAATGCGCCGCCACGATCCAGCCGCGTATCTCCTTGCCTGCCGCCGCCAGCGCGTTGACGTCTTCGACATTCAGGCTAGCCAACCGCGCTTCGATGCGTTTATCCAGGCCCTCGTGTGCCAAAAAGTCGCGGAACGCATGCGCGGTCGTCGCAAATCCACCCGGCACCCGCACCCCCGCGCCGCTCAGGTGTCCGATCATTTCGCCCAGCGAAGCGTTTTTGCCGCCGACGGTGCCGACATCGCTCATGCGCAAAGTGGAAAGGTCGAGCACGTAAGGGCGCGAGGTCATGGGCTTGTTCCTGCCGAGTTAGAAAAACGGTATATTACAGACAATTGCTGCGCCGCCACAGTGTTTACTACTTTATGACAACCCAACGACGCAGCGCCTTCTTTGTGTCAGACCGCACGGCGATCACCGCCGAGATGCTGGGCCATAGCCTGCTCTCGCAATTCGACGGCCTGAGCCTGCACGAGACTACCCTGCCCTTCATTGACACCCTTGATAAAGCACAAGAAGCGGTGCAAAAAATCAACGCCGCCGCCGTGACCGACGGCCTGCGCCCGATCATCATCAGCACGCTGGCGAATGTCGAAATCGCCACCGCGGTGGGCGAAGCCAACGCGCTGTTCCTCGATTGCTTTCAGATATTCATCGCGCCGCTGGAAAACGAACTCGGCGCACGCGCTTCCCACGCCATCGGACGCACGCATAACGTCAACGATATCGTCAACTACTACAAGCGCATGGAGTCGGTGAACTACACCCTGTCGCACGACGACGGCGTGTCCACCCGCGATCTTTCCGAGGCCGACGTGATTTTGGTCGGTGTATCCCGCTGCGGCAAAACACCGACGTGCCTCTACCTGTCAATGCAATTCGGCATTCGCGCGGCAAACTACCCGTTCATCCCCGAAGACTTCGGCAGCCGCCAGTTGCCGGCATCCCTGCGCCCGCTGCGCGACAAACTCTACGGCCTGACCATCACCCCCACCCGCCTGCAACGCATCCGCAGCGAGCGGCGGCCCAACAGCACCTATGCTGATTTAAAAAACTGCGAATACGAAATCCGCGAAGCCGAAGCACTGATGCGCCGTGAGAATATTCCGTTTTTGGATGCGACTGCTAAGTCCGTGGAAGAACTCGCCACCACCATCATGCAGCAGGCGAAGTTGGAACGGCGGATTTATTGAAGTTGGCGTACCCGCTCGAATAGACAGACCGCTGCCGCCGCCGCGACGTTCAGCGATTCGGTCGCGGCGCTGATCGGTATCGC
>VFLF01000361.1 GCA_009885185.1 Nitrosomonadales bacterium
GACGAAGGCGATGAAGCCGCCGGTGTAGAAGGTGTAATATTTTTTCAGTTGCGCATTAAATGCGCTGTGGCTCTGGACGGCGCTCATTCGAGGTCTCCTTCGTTAACGCCATATTCCAGATCAAGCTTTTTCATGTACCAGGCGTAGAAGCCGATGATGGCGACGTAGACTATCAAGGAGCCTTGCGCCGACATGTAAAAGCCCAGCGGGAACCCGAGGAAAGTTATGCTGTTCAATTCTCGTGCATACCATCCTTCGACGAAAGTTGCGAGAAACCAGATGAACAGCAATATCGCTGTGACGACCAGATTCTTGCGCCAGTAATCATGGTGTTTTGCAGTGAGTTCCACTAAAGCCTCCTTGGTTGGAATAGGGCTGCGCCTAAAAACGAAAGACCTGTTAATGTATTGATGTTGGCGGTCTTTGCGAGTGCAATGCTAATTAAAGTTGCTTACAAAACTCTGAACTTTGCGCGTTCAGTGGCACACAAAGTACGCACGGAAACTATAAAAATAATTCAATATAAACAATTACTTACGATGAATTGGTGGAAATGTGGATTGCTGCGCCGCCGCATGATCGATTCGGAATTTCGGGGGAGTTCAGTTGCGTATCCTGATCGCGGAAGACGACATTACGCTATCCGAGGCGCTGCGCTTTTCATTGACGCAGGCGGGTTATTCGGTCGACCACGTGGCGCATGGAATGGCCGCTGACGAGGCGTTGCGCACCGATGGTTTTGCATTGCTGATTCTCGACCTGGGATTGCCCCGGCTGGACGGTCTGGAAGTGCTGCGGCGTCTGCGCAAACGCAATACCGCATTGCCAGTGTTAATACTGTCGGGCCGTGAGCAGCCGGAAGAAAAAGTCACCGGGCTGGACTTGGGCGCCGACGATTATCTGGTCAAACCCTTTAGTCTGAGCGAGTTGCAGGCGCGGGTGAGAGCGCTCTTGCGGCGCGGCACTGGCATGGCGGCGCCGACGCTGCAACATGGTGACTTGAGCTTTGACACGGTGGCGCGTACGGCCAGCGTCGCCAATCGGCCGCTGAATTTGTCCCTGCATGAAGCGGGCGTGCTGGAAGTGCTGCTGCGGCGCTTCGGTCGCGTGGTGAGCAAGGAGCAATTGGTGGAGCAACTCTACAGCTATGACAAGGAAGTCAGCCACAACGCGATCGAGGTCTACATTCATCGGCTGCGTCGGAAACTTCCAGACTCGGGCGTTGAAGTGCGCACGCATTACGGGCGCGGTTACGTGATCGACTACCTGGTGCGTTAGTTATTGCTGCGTCAGCAGGCGGGCCACGGTCTCCAGAAAATCGCGCGTGCTGAATGGCTTGGTCATGTAGGCATCGGCTCCCAGTTCCAGCCCGGCGTGGATTTCGGTGTCGCGTCCGCGTGCGCTCAATAGTAATACCCTGATGGATTCAAGTCCGGCGGTTGTGCGTATGCGCCGGCATAGATCAAGGCCGTCGATTGCCGGCAGCATCACGTCGAGTACCGCGAGGTCGGGTGCGGCGCTCTGAAGGATTTCCCACGCACGATTACCGCTGTTCGCGGCAGTCACCGCGTAACCGGCGTTCTTCAGCAGAAACTCAATGGACAGCAGAATGCTCGGGTCGTCTTCCGCAATGAGGATGTGGCGCGCCATGATCCCCCCCCGGCGTTACGCCGCATGCCGTATGTCGGCAGGCAACAATGGCAGTGTGAATGAAAATATCGCACCCTCGCCGGGTCGGCTGATGACCCACAGCCGTCCACCCAAGTGTTCGATGATCTGCCTTGAAATGGCAAGCCCAAGCCCGCTGCCCTTGGGCTTTTGGGTGAGTGTTTCGCCGACTTGCCGGAACTTGTCGAATATCACCGCCTGATCTTCCACGCCGATGCCGATGCCGTTGTCGGCGACGTCCACGCGCAGCGCGTCACCTTGTTGTGTGAGCGACACGCGTACATGCCCCCGGCCCGGTTCGCAGAACTTCGCCGCATTGGACAGCAGGTTCAGCATGACCTGGGTGACACGGTCGCGGTCGGCGACGATCTCCGGCGCATGGCCGGGTAGCGTCACCGCCAGCGTTACGCCGCTGTCGCGAAACAACTGGCCCACGGCAGTGGTGGATTCCGTGACTACCTCGCGCAGATCAAACTGTATCGATTGCCATTCAGCGCTGCCCGATTCTATTTTCGATAAATCGAGCACCTGGTTGATCAGTCGCGTCAGGCGCTCGGACTCGCGAATCACAATGCTCAGAAAGTTGTCGCGCTGGGCATCCTCGAGTTGCGGGTTGTCGCGAAGTATTTCGGTGAACGCGCGGATGGAGGTCAGTGGCGTGCGCAATTCATGCGTGACGGTGGAAATAAAATCATCCTTCAGTCGATCCAGTTCGCGCAGGCGCAGATTAGCGCTGCGTAAATCGTTGGTCGCGACCTCTAGTTCGCGCGATTGCTGCTCCAGCCGCCGGCTGTAGGCAAGCACCTGTGATGCCTCGTCGATTATATGCATCACTTCGCCGATATTCAGCGGCTCCTCCTCGACCACGGATGCAATCATCACGCGCGCGCTGGCGCTGCCGATGGCGCCCGCCAGCAGCGACTCGGCGTGATGCACGGTGTCGGCGTCGGCGGGAAGCGCATCGATGGTTGTGACGCCCCGATGTTCAGCATAGGCTCGCAGCGCGTCGTGCGCGCGCTCCGGGCCGAGAAATCGTCCCAGGAGCGGGCGCAAATCGGTGACCGACGCGCTGCCGCGCCAGAAGCGGGAAGCGGCCGCGGGCGCCTGCCGGTAGGCGTCAACGAACAGTGCTGCCTGACCATGTTCGGAGGCGTCCGCGCGGCGTAACAGCGAAATCGTGACATAGAGGCCGATATTGAACAGCAGGCTCCAGAACAGGCAGTGTGAGATTTCGTCGAGTCCCTGCAATCCGAATAGTTGCTGAGGCTTCAGAAGATCGATCCCCAATACGCCTTGCGAAAGGAACGTGACGGGCAGCCAGCCGGATTTTGCAAACGACGGCAGCAGCAAGGTGTAGAGCCACACCGCGAAGCCGGCGCTTAAGCCGCAGATGGCGCCCAGCCGATTGCCGCTTTTCCAGAACATGCCGCCGATGATCGCGGGTGCAAATTGCGCCACCGCGCAAAATGAAATTAATCCAATAGAAACAAGGGCATACGCCTCTCCTGCGAGGTAGAAGTAAATGTATCCCAGTATCAAAATACCGACGATGGCGCCGCGCCGTATCCCCAGCAGCAGCCGCGACAAATCCTGCCGTTGATTCAGGCGAAGCCAACGCAAGCGCAGCAGTACCGGCATCACCAGGTCGTTGCAAACCATCGTCGATAGCGCGATGGTTTCCACGATCACCATGCCGGTGGCGGCGGACAAGCCGCCGATGAACGCGAGCATGGCGATCCACGGCTGTTTTTCCGCGATGGGCAGTGTTAGCATGAAGGTATCGGCATCCACGCCGCCGGCGGGAAAACGAAGTAACCCGCCCAGCGCGATGGGCAGCACAAAGATGTTGATGGCCAGCAAGTACAGCGGAAACAGCCAGATCGCCTTGTTCAGGTGCCGCTCATCGACGTTTTCCACCACCGCCACCTGGAACTGGCGCGGCAAAAACATGATCGCCAGCATGGATACCAGCGTCAGGGATGCCCACGTGGTGTAGCTGCCCGATGCGCCGCTGAAAGTCGTGAGCGCATGCAACTGCGGATTGTCGGCGGCGCGCCGGAAGATGTCGGCAAAGCCGTCGTACATGCCGTAAGTGACGAATATTCCCACGGCGAGAAAGGCCGCGAGTTTCACCACCGATTCAAACGCGATAGCGGCAACCAATCCCTCGTGACGCTCCGTCGCGTCGAGGTGCCGCGTGCCGAACAGGATGGTGAACGCCGCCAGCATCATGGCAATGTAGAACGTGTTGTCGCCGACAAACGGCTGCGCGCCGAGCCGCTCCGGCATGGCGACCCCGGGATAATGCAGGATGATGGAAAAGCTGGTGGAAATGGCTTTCAGTTGCAGCGAGATATACGGAATGATCCCGATCACCGCGATGATGGTGACCAGACCGCCCAGCACCTGGCTTTTGCCGTAGCGCGATGCCACGAAGTCGGCGATGGACGTGATGCGGTTGGCCTTGCTGATGCGGATCATCTTCAGCAGCACAAACCACCACAGCGCCGCCATCAGCGTGGGGCCAAGATAAATCGGCAGAAAACCGATGCCGGACGTGGCGGCGCGGCCGACGCTGCCGTAAAACGTCCATGACGTGCAGAAGACCGCCAGCGACAGCGCGTAGATGTACGGGTTGGCAATGAGGCTGCGGCCCGCGTCCGCGCGCTTGTCGCCGTACGCCGCGATGGCGAACAGCAGGCCGACGTAGGCGAATGAGACGACGACGATAATGCCGCCGGTCAGCATGGATGCTTAACAGACCCTAATCGCGACTGCGGCGCTCGACTACCAACGCCATCAAGCCGATGAGCGCCGCCCACGCGCCGAAGATGTAACAGTAGAGCAGGGGGACGCCGAATATCGAGCCGTCGCGTGCGAACAATTGCAGCAGCGGGTAGTTAAACAGCAGACAGCCCAGCAGAAACAGCGCAGCGAGACGCTGACCTCGTTGTTCCGTGCGTAGCGGCTGTGGCTGGCTCACAGCGGCTGTTTCAACTGATCCAGGATCGCCGGATTTTCAAGCGTGGAAACATCCTGCGTGATTTCCTCGCCCTTGGCGATGGAGCGCAGCAGGCGCCGCATGATTTTGCCGGAGCGCGTCTTGGGCAGATTGTCGCCAAAGCGGATGTCCCGGGGTTTGGCGATGGGACCGATCTCCTTGGCTACCCAGTCCTGTAGTTCCTTGACGATTTTCTTCGCGTTGTCGCCGGTGGGGCGCGCCTGCTTTAACACCACGAAAGCGCAGA
>VFLF01000914.1 GCA_009885185.1 Nitrosomonadales bacterium
CGCGGCGGCTTTTCCCCGTGGCGACAGCGAGCAAAAAGCCGCGATCCTGCAATGCGCGCAGGGTTTCAGGCGCGCCGCCGAACAATGTCGTGCCACGATCCTGCCGCTGAAAATGATGGCGATAACGCTCCAGCAGCGCCGGGTAGCCCACCGGTGGCAAGTCGGGTAGCAAATATTTCAGCGCGTCGGTCAGGCCCAGACCGATGACGTAACGCGCGCGCTCCTCTGTCGGCACCGGCAAATTCAGATCGGCGCAGGCATCGCGCAACGATGCGGTAATCGCCGCAGCCGAATCCATCAGCGTGCCGTCCCAGTCAAACACCAGCAGATCAAACTGTTGGGGCATGTTGCTTGCTCACTTGCGTATTCACCGGCGAATTCAGTTTGGTGATGACGGATTCCAGTTCCGCCGGCAGCGGCGCTTCAAAACGCAGCACGGCGCCGCTGTCGGGATGCGTAATGGCGGTTTGACCGGCGTGTAAAAACATTCTTTTAAGTATTTGTTTTTTAAGGAATTTATTTAGAGCGAAATCGCCGTATTTATCGTCGCCGGCAATGGGAAAGCCCAAATGCGTCAGATGCACGCGTATCTGGTGCGTGCGGCCGGTCTTGAGTTCAGCTTCGAGCAGGCTGAACGGCGGCTGCGAATTCGGCCATGATTTGCGCAGCCGAAAAATCGTGTGCGCCGCCTGACCGTCTTGTTCGTTCACCGACACGCGCCGCTCGCCATTGGCCAGCAGATGTTTTTGCAGCGCCGCTTTCACCGCGCGCTTCGCGTCGCGCCAGTGGCCGCTGACCAAGGCCAGATAGATTTTCTGCACGCGTCCTTCACGCAGTTGTTCATGCAACGCCACCAGCGCCGAGCGCTTTTTGGCGAACATCAGTACGCCCGAGGTATCGCGGTCCAGCCGATGCACCAGTTCCAGAAATTTGGCGTCCGGACGCGTCGCCCGCAATTGCTCGATGGCGCCCAGACTGATGCCGCTGCCGCCATGCACTGCCAAGCCCGACGGCTTGTTAATCACCAGCAAGGCCGCGTCCTCATACAGGATGTCAAAAACGACGCGAGGACCTGATTTGACCCCGACCGGCACATCGCGCTGGGCCGTGCGTACCGGCGGCACCCGCACCCGGTCGCCGTCCTGAACGCGGTAATCTGGGCCTATCCGACCCTTGTTGACCCGCACTTCGCCGCTGCGCAGGATGCGGTAAACATGGCTCTTGGGAACCCCTTTAAGCCATCGTATCAAGTAGTTGTCGATACGCTGGCCGGCTTCTTCGGCACCGACTTCCAGCCAATTTACAGTTTCTTTACTTAACTGCTTCATTTGATTATACTATTTCGCAGTGCAGCATCCGGGTTCACCCCCGTGTTTGGTGCGGACTTGACGGAAACCACGTTAAAAAACTTTCGCGTGGTCAGTACGCAAGCCGCAGGATTGCAGAGTCCGGCTTCCACAGTGCGAAGCGAGTTAGCGGCCTGCAACCGACGGATGGATCGGGATCGCACTAATGCACTAAATTGCACCAACAAGGATCGCAAAAGCACCAGAACCGACCCTGCCCTGACGCGTCTGAGACGCCACCGCAGGCCCGGAACACAGCGGTTAATGTCGCTCACCGCAAAGTAGCGATAGTAGTCGATAGTTGAAATACGCGCTCAAGACACCGTTTGATTATTACGGAAACGCCCACCAACGGTGCGGCGGGTCCGCAACAGGCAAAACCAAAAACTTCGAATCAGCCTTGCACAGTATGTTTTATACCGACATAGACTGAAATTGAGTAACGCCGCCGCGTGCGAACGCGTCGGCGCAGGCTTTGCCCATCCCGTGGCGCATTGAGCGCGGGAGAAGAAGATGAAAAGAATGTTGTTTAACGCGACGCAAGCCGAGGAGCTGCGCGTCGCGATAGTCGATGGTCAGAAGCTGGTCGACCTCGATATCGAATCCTCGTCCAAAGAGCAAAAAAAGAGCAATATCTACAAGGGCATCATCACGCGCGTCGAGCCCAGCCTCGAAGCCGCCTTTATCGATTACGGTTCGGAACGCCACGGCTTCCTGCCGTTCAAGGAAGTGGCCCGCGCCTACTTCAAACCCGGCGTTGATGTCGCCAAAGCCACCATCAAGGAAGCCCTGCGCGAGGGTCAGGAAATCATCGTCCAGATCGATAAGGACGAGCGCGGCACCAAGGGTGCGGCGCTCACGACTTTCATCAGTCTGGCGGGCCGCTATCTGGTGTTGATGCCCAACAACCCGCGCGGCGGCGGCGTGTCGCGCCGTATCGAGGGCGAAGACCGCAACGAGCTGCGCGATGTGATCGATGAGCTCGAAGTGCCGCAAGGCATGAGCGTGATCGCGCGCACCGCCGCCATCGGGCGCGAAGCCGAAGAACTCAAATGGGATTTGAATTACCTGATGAAGCTGTGGGAGGCCATCGACAGCGCGTCGAAGCCGCAGCACGAGGAAGCGAAAGAAGGCGGCGGCAAGCCGAAACGCCTTAATCCGGCGCCGTTCCTGATTTACCTCGAAA
>VFLF01000404.1 GCA_009885185.1 Nitrosomonadales bacterium
GCTTCTCAAGCAGCGCCGCGCCTGCCACACCCGCGGTCTGTATATGCACCGCGCCCGCCATATCGGAGCGCGCCTTCAATTCCGCCGGCGTGCCGTTGGCGACAATAGTGCCGCGGTCGATGATGATGGCGCGCGAGCAGGTTTCTTCAACCTCTTCGAGGATGTGCGTCGAAAAAATGATGGCCTTGGTGGCCGCCATACGACGGATCAGGCCGCGCACCTCGTGCTTCTGGTTGGGATCCAGCCCGTCGGTGGGCTCGTCCATGATCAGCACTTCCGGGTCATGCACCAACGATTGCGCAAGGCAGGTACGATGTTTATAGCCCTTGGACAAGGTATCGATGGTCTGATGAAGCACGTTTTCGAGAGAACACATCTCTACCGCGTGATGCACCGCCTTTTTGCGCGCGTCGCCATGCAAGCCGCGCAGTTCCGCCGCAAAACTCAAAAAGCCGCGCACCGTCATATCAGCATAGCCGGGCGCGTTTTCGGGCAGATAACCAATCAACCGTTTGGCGTCGATCGGTTTTTCCATGATGTCGAAACCGCCGACTGTGACCCTGCCCGATGTCGGCGGGTAGTAGCCGGTAATCATGCGCATGGTGGTGGATTTTCCCGCGCCGTTAGGCCCGAGAAAACCGAGCACCTCGCCGCGTTCGACGGTGAACGACACGTCATTGACCGCGACTTTGGCGCCAAAACTCTTGCACAGGTTTTCTACCTTGATCACTTCGCGTTCTCCTCATTAACAACTGATGTCCGCGGTAAAGACCATCGCCCCGGATTTTGGTTCACCCGCCCCTGCAGTATCCGCATCAAGCGCTTGACCCCTCAAAGTAAGGTTCTATAACTATTTGTTTTTATTAACTTATTTTATAAACGTCGCCCGGCAAGGTGGTGCCGATAGTCTGGATTGAACAGACGACCTACCGCTTACAAGGCGGTTGCTCTACCACTGAGCTATACCGGCGCAGCGGCGCATTATACCTGCGCACCCGGCGGCGTAGTCGCCGTCGGCACCTATAATCCGCATTCACTTTTTCGATGGGGGCATTCATGAGTCAGGCAACACCAATCGGCGTCATCGGCATCGGCTTGATGGGCATGGCCTGCGCCAAACGCATGCGCGCGGCGGGCCTGGAACTGCTGGGTTACGACGTTGATGCGAAAAAGCTCGATGCGTTTGTCAAACTAGGCGGCAAAGCGGCGGCCTCCGTGGCCGACATCGCGGCGCAATGCCACAAGGTCGTGCTGGCCGTATTCAACACCGAGCAGGTCGAGGAAACCGTCGATGCGCTGGTGGCGGCGTTGCCCGCAGGCAAACCGCCGCTGATCGCGCTCTGCGTCAGCACCTGCGACCCGGACAGAATTTCAGCGCTGGTGGCACGCACGCCCTCGGACAAACTACGTTACGTCGAAGCGCCCGTATCAGGCACCAGCCGGCAAACGGAAGCGGGCGACGCGTTGGGCATGATCGGCGGTGAACCGGCGGCGGCCGAGGAAGCAAAAGACGTATTGGATGCGATCTGCCCGCGCCGTCATCATTTAGGCGCGGCGGGTAACGGCGGACGCGCCAAGTTGGCAATCAACCTGATTCTGGGCGTGAACCGCGCGGCCTTGGCCGAAGGTCTGGTATTCGCGCAAAAGCTCGGCCTCGACCCCGGCGCGTTTCTGAAAGTCGCCCGTGAATCCGCCGCGCAATCGCAGGTGATGGACATCAAAGGCCCGAAAATGGTCAGCGGTGATTTCACGCCGCACGGCTTCATCACTCAAACGCGCAAGGATTTTTTGCTGATGCTGGAACAGGCAAAAGCACGCGGGCAAGAGCTGCCGCTGGCGCAAACCTACGTCAGTATTGTGAATGGTTGCGTGGCGGCGGGCGAAGGTGATCTGGATAACTCGGCGGTGATTGCAGAAATTCGCCGCAGAAAACCTGTGTAGTTTTCTGCGTGCAACATTCGCGCTACTTCACCAGCCCCAAGCCTCGCAGCGCCGCCGTCAACTCGACAAACTGCGCCTCCATCAACTTGCGCGTGTCGGCGCTGTTGAGATAGGTGTTCTCGAAGTGGCTCGCGGCAACATCTTTTTTCCAGTCGTCCTGCTGCACGAGTTTTGCAAACACGCCATCCCAAAACTGCACCTGCGCTGTGCTCATGCCCTGCGGGCCGACCACGCTGCGCCAGTTGGATGACACCACCTTCACGCCCTGCTCCGTCCACGTCGCCGCGGATGCCAGCGCACCCGTTTGACGCTGCGCCGACGCCACCGCCAGCATGCGCAGCTTGCCGCTTTGCACATGCGGAATCACCGCCGCGCCCGGCGACACCATCACGTCCACATGGCCGCCAAGCACGGTGGACGCCACTTCACTGGATGAATTGAACACCGCCACGCGCAGTTTTTTCACGTCAGCGCCAACCGTGCCGGCGAGTTGCGCAATGGCGCTGTGGTTGTGATTGCCCAGCGCGTTGGCGAGCGCAAAGCTCACGCTCGCCCCATCTTTTTGCAGACGCGCGGCAAGGTCTTTGCCGGTTTTCAGCGGCGAATCGGCGGGCACGGCGAAGGTGACGTACTCGGTGCCGATCTGCGCCAGCGGCGTGAGTTGCGTGTGGTTGACCTCGGTCTTGCCGAGAATGTTATTGGTGAGCAAGGTGGGCGACACTACCAGCAGGTGATGGCCGCTGCCCGGTTGCTGCACCATGTAAGCCGCAGCCACCACGCCGCCGCCGCCGACTTTGTTCAACACGCTGGCGGGGCGTTCAATGAGTTTCTTGTCCGTCAGCAGGCGCTGGATCAGACGCGCGGTGGAATCGCTGCCGCCGCCGGGCGCGGTCCCTACGATGAGTTCGACTGGGCGGTCGGGGCGCCATTCCGAGGCTTGGGCGGTTGGGGTAATGCTGGCGACACACAACGCCATAACCGCCAGCAATTTAGCCAAGCACGTGAAGCCAACACTCCTATCCTGTCGTTCCCGCGCAGGCGGGAACCCATAACACAGTGCCACTTGCGAC
>VFLF01000441.1 GCA_009885185.1 Nitrosomonadales bacterium
AACCATCGAGGGCCTGACCGACAGCGGCGAAATCGCCGACTTGCAGGATGCCTTCCACAAACGCAATGCGCTGCAATGCGGCTTTTGCACGCCGGGGATGCTGCTCACCGCGCAGGATTTACTGCAACACAACGCCAACGCCACGCGCGAACAAATTCGCGAACACATTTCCGGCAACTACTGCCGCTGCACCGGCTATCAGGCGATAGTGGATGCGGTGGAAACGGTGCTCGCCGCGCGGCGGGGTAAAATATGATCTCCATGAAATCTTCGCGATTATGGCTGCCGGCGATAACGGCGTGTTTGGTCATGGAGGCATTCGCGGCCAGCGCCCCCGCATATCCATCGCGCCCCATCCGCTTCCTGCTGCCCTTTGCGCCGGGCGGCAGCGCGGACGTGATAGGCCGTGTTCTTTCCCCCAAACTCAGCGAGGCGATGGGCCAGCAATGGGTGGTCGATAACCGCGGCGGCGCTGCCGGCAATATCGCGGCGGAGACCACGGCGCGCGCGGCACCCGACGGCCACACCGTGTTTCTCGGTCTGAGCACCATCGTGACGGCGAATCCGGCGCTCTACAAGCTCAGCTTCAGCATGGAGAAAGATTTACAGCCGGTGACGACGCTCACGATGTCGCAATACATCTTTGTGCTGAATCCCGGCGTGCCAGCCAACAACATCAAGGAACTCATTGCACTGGCGAAACAAAAACCGCGCTCGCTGAATTTTTCCTCGGGCGGTGTCGGCTCACCGCTGCATCTCGCGGTCGAGCTTTTTCAACGTCGCGCCGGCATCGAAATGGTACATGTCCCGTTCAAAAGCGGCGGCGCGGCCACTACCGCGGTGGTCGCGGGCGAGGTTCAACTCGCTGCTTCCAGCATTGCATCGTCAATACAGATGGTGAAAGCGGGCCGCATCAAGGCAATCGCCACCACCGGCTCACGGCGTTCGCCAGTGGCGCCCGAGCTGCCGACGCTGATCGAAGCCGGTTTTCCCGGACTCGACATCAGTTCGTGGTACGGCTTGCTGGTGCCCGCCGGCACGCCCGCGGCGATCGTGGCGCGCATCCGCGATGAGGTCATCAAAGTAGTGCAGGCGCCCGACACGCGCCAAATGCTGACCGGGCAAGGACTTCAGGTAGAAACCAGCACGCCACAGGAGTTCGCGGCGCGCATTCGGGCGGATACCAAAACCTGGGCGGACGTCATCAAGTCAGCCGGAATCAAGGCCGAGTAAGTCACGGCTGGCTTGAAGGTCGAGTAAGGTAGCGTGCATCCTGCGTGCGGCAAACCGTGCAGTGTCGCTACCCCCGTTTCAACTCCTGCACCGACTTCACCAGCTCGCCGTCCTGGCGCTTTAACGCCTTGGTTGCCGAGCGCGTGTTGCCGAAGGTCGGCACCCACTGCGAGTGTTTGCCCGCGCCGCCGGTGACGATGATGATGAGGTCTTCGGGTTTCGACCACATATGCACCGGCGTATCGAGCGGCGCGGTGGCGAACTGTTCCGCCAGTTTGCGGCGGAAGCGGCGCTCGATGCCCTCTTTCGAAAACTTTGACAGCGGAATCGTTGCGCGCTCCCACAGCCACTCCTTGACATCGGCCTTGGTCATGCCGCCGCTGGCCACCGTGTTGGCGTGCTCGGGGCCGAACGCCATCACCGGCTGGCCTTCGTAGTAGGCATTGTTGGAGCCGGTGTTGGGCATGGTGCCCGCCACCATAGTGAGGATACCTTCGGGCGTGATGCTTTCGTGATCGTTGACGTTGTGTGGACCTTCGGCGGCCACCACGGTCACCGTGCTAGCGACTCTGGGATAACCCAGTTCCACGTGCAGCGGTTCCCACGGGCTGGCGTCTTCGTTCTCGGCCACGCAAAACGTAAACTTGCATGGCGTGCCGGCTGTGGCCATATCGCCGGTGCCGGGGATCGCCGCGCCGATGTTTACCAGCGACAGGCGCACCGCGCGCCCGATCACCGCATTGGCGCGAAAATAATT
>VFLF01000896.1 GCA_009885185.1 Nitrosomonadales bacterium
ATCCCCGCCGTGGTGGCGGAGTCATTCGGCAAATTGTTTTTCAGCAACTGCATCGGCGGCGGACTGTGGCCGGTGGCGTGTCCGGGCATTCTCGAACTGGTGGAGACGGGCGATACGATTGAAATCGATACCGATACTTTTATCGTGCGTAACGTGTCGAACGGCAGGCAACTCAGCGGACAGGCGTTGCCGGATTTTTATCGTGACATGATCGACGCGGGGGGCGAGAAGGCTTATCTCAAGCGGCGGCTGGCGGTGCGCGCATGAGATTACCGCATCTGGCATTACTGTGGTGCGCGACCGCGGGCGTGGCCGGCGCCCAGGAAAACTATCCCACGAAACCCGTGCGCCTGATTGCCGCATCGTCGCCCGGCGGCGGCACTGACACCACCGCGCGCATCCTTGCGCCCAAACTCACTGAATTTCTGGGGCAACAGGTGGTGGTGGAAAACCGTCCGGGCGCGGCGACGCAAATCGGCTCCGAGCACGTGGTGCGCTCGCCGCCGGATGGCTACACGCTGTTGATCGCGCCGAGCCCGCTGGTCATCATCCCGTCGCTGTATCGCAAGATGCGCTTCGATCCGATCAAGGATCTCGCGCCGGTGTCGAAGCTGATCGTGATTCCGCAAATCCTCGTGGGCCATCCGTCGGTGCCGGCGAAAACACTCAAGGAATTGATGGCGCTGGCGCGCGCCAAGCCGGGGCAGCTTGACTACGGCGCGGGCGCTTACGGCGGGCACGGCCATATGTCGATGGCGCTGCTGCTCACCATGACGGGACTCAACATCAATTACGTGCCCTACCGTAGCGGCAGCGCGGGCGTGGTGGAAACGTTGTCGGGCGAAGTGCCGATCATGATGGGCAATGTGCTGTCGCTGCTGCCGCATGTGCGCGCAGGCAAGCTGCGGCCGTATGGCATCAGTAGCGCCAAACGTTCCGCCGCGCTGGCGGAGTTTCCCACCATCGCCGAAGCTGGCGTGCCGGGCTACGACAGCAGCCAATGGTTCGGCGTGCTCGCGCCCGCCGGCACCCCGCGCGACATCGTCAACCGGCTGCATCGTGATCTGGGCCGCGTGCTGAACGATGCAGACATCAAAAAGCGCTTTGCCATTGACGGCGGCGAGCCGGCGTGGAGCGCGTCGCCCGATGAATTCGGCGCGTTTATGCGCGCCGATCTGGCGAAGTGGGCGAAGGTGGTGAAGGAGGCGGCGATACAGCAGCAGTGAAGGTTTGGCCGGTGCGTTAGGTCGCGAGCACATCCATGAATTCATGCACTGGCGTCGCGGCGAGCCGCGGCGTATCGCCGCACAGCCGCATCACTTCGCGCCGCTGCTTTTCCGCGAACACGCGTGCTACACCGGCTTCGAATTTTTGCAGCAGCAGCGGAATACCTTCCTTGCGTCGTTTGACGTGGCCAACGGGGTAGATCACTTCCTGCCATGCGGTTGATGTGCCGTCGTTGAAGGTGACGCGGATCGAATTCGGATTGGCGCGCTTGGCGGCGTCGTAAAAAGCCTCGGTATAGGGTGCATGCTCGGTGAGTACGGTTTTGCTGCGCAGCGCGTCGATGCGCGGATCGGCGGCGATGGCGTCTTCGTAGTCGTTGGCTTCGAGCCGGCCAAAGATAAGGCAAATCGCCACGATGTATTGCAGGCAGTGATCGCGCGTGGCGACGGTCGCGAGCGTGCCGGTTCTGTCGAGGATGCCGCGCGCGTAGCGGTGCGTGCGGATGTCGATTTGCTGAATGTCGTTCAGGCGATGCGCCACGGCGGGGTGGAGTGCTATCGTGGCTTCGGCGGCGCTTTGCGCGTGGACGCCCGCCGGATACGATATTTTGTATTGCACGTTTTCGATCACGTGGCTTTCGTAAGCGCGCTGCAACTGAAACGGCTTGCCCTGGTTCATCACGTCGTAAAAGCCCCAGGTCTTTGCGCTGAGCGCCGCCGGGTAGCCCATCTCGCCGCGCAGCGCCATCAGCGCCAGCCACACGCCGCGCGCTGCCGCGTCGCCCGCCGCCCACGACTTGCGCGCGCCCGCGTCGCCGCGGCGAAACACGGTCAGTGCCTGACCGTCGATCCACGCGTGCGATATCGCGTTCAAAATTTCTTCATGCGTGCCGCCGAGCAGTTTGGCCGCCAGCGCGGTGGCGCCGATTTTTATCAGCACCACATGATCGATGCCCATCTTCGTGGTAAAGCCGTTGCCAAGCGCGAGGCAGCCCATCACTTCATAGGCGCGAATCATTGCGTCGAGCACGTCGCGCATCACCAGCGGCGCGCGGGCTTGCGACAAGCTCAGGCGGCTTTGCCAGTCGGCCACCGCGAGCAGTGCACCGATGCAATCCGACGGGTGTATCACCGTTTCGCCGTAGAACGCATCGTTGTAATCCAGCCAGCGGATCAGCGTGCTGGTGCTGAACGCGGCTTCGACGGGATCAAGCCGCCATGGCGTCGCTGGCACGCGTGCGCCGTGAAGAACGATGGCCTCGGGCACGAGCGGCGAGATTACGCTGTTGCACGCCGCGTGGCCGCGCGCTTCGAATGCGCAGCCGAGGCTGTCGATCAGACAATGGTGCGCGGCTTGCCACGCATGCGCGCCGTGATGGCGCGGCTGATGCACGTAGTCCGCGATGTCCTGCATGGCCTGATCGAACGCGGGACGTTGCGATGTTGATGCGGTGGCCATAATATAATCAATAAAAACAAATAGTTATGTATTTATCCCGACGTGGGGTAAGGGCCATCGCCGGCGGATTCGCATCTTCGCATATCGCGTTACCATTGATGCCATCTTGATGAAGGGGTCAATGGTGTTGCGAAAAATGGTTTCAATAACGAGGTACACGTTTGTGTTGTCGTGCGTGCCGCTGATCGCGGTGGCACAGGAGTATCCCAACAAACTGGTGCGCATTGTCACGCTCGCGCCCGGCGGCGGCTCAGACGTGGTGGCGCGGCTGGTGGCGCCGATGCTGTCGGAAGGACTGGGCCAGCAGGTGATCGTGGAAAATCGCGGTGCGATTGCGAGTGAAATTGTCGCAAAGGCGCCCGCCGATGGCTACACGCTGCTGGTCGAAGGCAGTCCGTTGTGGATACTGCCGCTGTTTCGTAGCGTACCGTGGGACGCGGTGAAAGATTTCGCGCCGATTGCGCTGGCGGTTAGTACGCCCAGCGTGCTGGTGGTGCATCCGTCGGTGCCGGTGAAATCGGTGAAGGAACTGATCGCACTGGCGAAAGCGAAACCCGGCCAGTTGAATTACGCGGCGGGCACGCTGGGCGCCAATCCGCATCTGGCGGCGGAATTGTTCAAGAGCCTGCTCGGTTTGAATATCGTGCAGGTGGCGTACAAAGGCACCGGGCCGGGCGTGATCGGCCTGATGGGTGGCGAGGTCGAGTTGATGTTTCCCAATGCGGGATCGGCGATTCCCTATATCAAGTCGGGGCGCCTGCGGGTGCTGGGCGTGGCGAGTCTGCAACCGTCTGCGCTGCTGCCCGGCGTGCCGACCATCGCCGCTACCGTGCCGGGCTTTGAATCGATATCGCCGCAGGGCCTGCTTGCGCCCGCGAATACGCCAGCGGCGATTATCAGCCGGTTGAATCGCGACATGGTGCGCGGGCTGAACCGGCCCGAGGTGAAGGAACGGTTTATGAACATCGGCGCCGAGATCGCGGGCGGCACGCCGGAAGAGTTTTCCGGAAAAATAAAATCCGATATCGCGAAGTTCACCCGGTTGGTGAAAGAGGCGCGGATTAAGCAAAACTAGCCGCAGCCGGTTGCCGGCGCGTTAGTCGAACTTCAGATTCGCCGCCTTGACCACGGCGAGGTTGCTTTGGATTGCCCGGCGCACCAGCGCATCGTATTCGGCCGGCGTGAGCGGCATCGGCTCAACGCCTATGGGCGCGAGATTATCTTTCACGCTTTGCTGCGCCAGAGCGAGTTGTACTTCCTTGTGCAGGCGCTCGACCAGCGGGCGCGGCGTTTTCACGGGCACAAACAGGCCGTTCCAGAACAGGTAGTCCGAGTCGCGAAAGCCCGCTTCTAGGGTGGTCGGTACATCCGGTAGCGCGGGGGAGCGCTTGGGCGTGCTGACCGCCAGCGCGATCAAGCGGCCATCGCGCAGAAAGGGCAGCGCGGACAGCAGTCCCGCGCAGACGAAATCGACGCGTCCCGCCACCACCTCCAGCACGCTTTCGGCGGTGCCTTTAAACGGCACATACAGCGCTTCCATGCCGGCGGACAAGCGCAGGCGTTCCGCCGCCCAATGCGTGGCGCTGCCGATACCCGATGAGGAAAAGGACACCGGCCCTTTCTTGGCCAGTGCCACCAGGTCTTGCAGAGTCTTGACGCCTTTCTTGGGCGAAATCACCGCGACATTGGGAATGCTGCCGAAAGAAGCCACTGCTGCAAAATCCTTCGCCGCATCATAGGGTGCCTTGGGGTAAATCGCCGGCGTCAGGGTATGCGCGGACGAATGAATCATGATGGTGTATCCATCCGGCTCGGCGCGCGCGACCAGGGCCGCGCCGATTGGGTGCCGCCTGCGCCGCCCCGGTTTTCAA
>VFLF01000551.1 GCA_009885185.1 Nitrosomonadales bacterium
GATACATCAGCTTCTCGTCGTCCAGATGCCACGGGTGCTTGGCCAGATGCTTGTTGGTGTTGTCCCCCACGGTGTAACCCTTGAACGCATCGGGCTTCAACGTTTCGTAATCCTTGTCCACCTTGTCCATCCAGCCCGGCATGCCAGGCATCACGATGGCGTGCGAGAACATGCGTTTGGCGCCGGCCTTCTTGTTCACTTCGGCGCGTGTCTGGGCCTTCATTTCATTGGTGAGGAACCAGTCGCGCGCGTCTTCCGAGCCTGAACCGGAGATCAGCGCCACCTTGGTGTCGCTGTCCATGTAAATCTCTTTGAAGTAATTGGCGAACTTCAAATCCTCGATGGTCTGCGGCTTGCCGGCGAGCGCCGGATTCCAGCCCGCCTTGCCCACCGCCTCGCGCTGGCGGATAAAGCCCTGGATGCGCGTGTCGTCGCGCAGGTAGTGCGTGTGCATGTCCATGATGAATTGGCCCTTGAGCGCGTTAGCGCGCTCGTTGGCCATTTCCGGCGTGGCGGCTTCAGCGCGGCTCACGTCGTACATCGGGCCGAAGGTGTCGTTCATCGCCACGAACGCGGCGGCCATGCCGGCCGCGCCCTGGAAAAACGTGCGGCGCGACACGCCTTGTTTTTTTGCCAGCTCGCTGCCGATCTGCTTCACGCGCGCTTCAAACTCGCGCTGCTTTTCGGATTGCGGGCCGGGCGTGAATTCGTCGCTCGACACCGGCTGCGTGGGTATCGGCGAGCGGAATTTGGCGGTCTCCGCCGGTATCAGCTTTGCTATCTCATCGGGTGACATCATGATGGTTTTCTCCTTTGGCGGTGAATAACTGAATCGGGCTCATCGTCTGGCGGGGGCCGCTGGCAGCGCGGCGCTTATTCTGGCTGCAATGATGTGGCGGTATTCTATTGCAAGCGCAAGTTACTGCACAGAATAGTTGTAAGTATTTGTTTTTATTGAATATTATTTAATTCACGCAAGGACTGCTTAATCCACTTTCGCACCCGAATCGCGCACGACTTTTGTCCACTTGGGAATTTCAGCGTGCAGGAAAGCAGCGAATTCCTCCGGCTTGCCGCCACGCGCCTCGACGCCCTGCCTCGCGAGCCGATCTTTTAATTCACTGCTGGCGAGCGCAGCATTCATCTCGGTATTGATGCGTGCGATCACCGGCGCGGGCGTGGCCGCGGGCACCACCAGCCCGTGCCACGTCAGCGCTTCGAATCCCGCGATGCCCGCCTCGGCCACCGTCGGCAATTCCGGCACGGAGGGCGAGCGCTGCGCCGACGTCACCGCCAGCGCGCGCAGCCGCGCGGTGCGGGTGTGCGGGATCACGGATGCCGCCGTGGCAAACATGAACTGCACCTGACCGCTCAGGACATCAATCACCGCCGGCCCGCCGCCTTTGTACGGGATGTGCTGATAACTCACGCCTGCCAGCCCCTTGAACAACTCGCCCGCGAGATGCCCGGCAGTGCCGGTGCCCGACGAGGCATAGTTCAACTGGCCGGGACGCGCCTTGGCGAGCGCCACCAGTTCCTGGACGTTTTTCACCGGCAGCGACGGATGCGTCACCAGCACGCTGGGTTGCGTGGCGATCAGCACCACGGTGGCGAAATCGCGCAACGAATCAAACGGCATCTTCGCGTAAAGCGCCTGATTGGTAGCGAGGATGCCGTTGTTGCCAAGAAACCAGGTGTGGCCGTCGGGCGCCGAGCGGGCGGCAATCTCGCCGGCGATATTGCCGCCCGCGCCGGGCCGGTTGTCGATAACGATCTGCTGCCCGAGACGCGCCGTCATCGGCCCCACCAGTAGGCGCGCCACCGCGTCGCTGGCGCCGCCGGGCGGATAACCGAGAATGAAGCGGATGGGCTTGCTGGGGTACGGCGCGTCAGCCGCCGGGCTGATCGCCGGCAATAACAGCGGCAGGGCGACGCACAAATGGCGGATAACGCTCGATTCCAGCATGGCAACCTCCTCGTTTGAGTTACACGACCAGCGCCCTGCCGCGGGTCGTTTTTATTCCGCGCTCATTTCACGATCTGCAACTTCGGCCGCGGCGACGTGGGTGTGGGCGGCGGCTCTGGCGCATCCGGCGGCGCGGGCGACGCCGTGGCGACCGGGCCGGCGGCGGGATCTGCGGCCGCCTCCGGCGCGAAGAATAGTCCCTGCCCGTTCTCGCGCGCAAAGATGCCCGCTACCGAGTACAGGGGCACCGAACACTCGCGCGACACGCCGCCAAAACGCGCGGAAAATTGAATCACCTCATTGCCGATGGTGAGCTTGTGGGTGGCGTCGTAGGCCAGATTGAGCACGATCTCGCCGTCCTTGACGAACTCCATCGGCACGCGTGTGTTTTCGTCCACCCTCACCGACAGATACGGCGTATAGCCGCTATCGGTACACCACTCGTGAATGGCGCGGATCAGGTAGGGTTTGGTGGAGCGTTCGGGCATATCAGGATCGAGATTCCAGGATTGAGGATTGAGTAGACCGTTGCATGCCACTTTACCCGCTCAATCCTGAATCCTCAATCCTACGCACTACTTGCGCATCACTTTTTCCGACGCGGTGAGCGCGTCGATGTACGCCGGGCGGCTGAACAGGCGCTCGGCGTATTTCATCAGCGGCGCGGCCTGCTTGGGCAATTGAATATCGTAATGATCCAGACGCCACAGCAGCGGCGCTATCGCCACGTCGAGCATGGAAAATTCGTCGCCGAGCATGAACTTCTGCTTGGCGAACACCGGCGCGATCTGCGTCAGCGCGTCGCGGATCACCTGGCGGCCTTTTTCCGCCTGCTTTTGCGTGCCCTTTTCGATGGAATGAATGTGATTGAACATTTCATTCTCGAAACGGTACAGGAACAGCCGCGCGCGCGCGCGCATCACCGGATCGGCGGGCATCAGTTGCGGATGCGGAAAGCGGTCGTCGATGTATTCGTTGATGATGTTCGACTCATACAGAATCAGCTCGCGCTCGACCAGCACCGGGACCTGGTTGTACGGGTTCATCACCGCGAGGTCTTCGGGCTTGTTGAACAGATCGACATCGACGATCTGGAAATCCATGCCCTTTTCGTAAAGCACGATGCGGCAGCGTTGGCTGAAAGGGCACGTGGTGCCCGAATATAAAGTCATCATATGAAATACCTGCCTGATAGGGCGGTGAATAGTAAACAGTTAACGGCGAACCGCGGATGACTTTCCAATCACCGTTTGCGGTTCACTGATTACCGCCGTTTAGTGAACATCCTTCCAGTACTCTTTTTTCAACGCATACACCAGCGGGATCAGCAGAAACAGGAACCCCAGCACGATGATCCCAATGGTCTTGCGGCTACGCGCCGCCGGCTCACCCATGTACACCATGTAGTTCACCAGATCGGCCACCATCCGGTCGTACTCCAGCGCGGACAGCTTGCCCGGCTTCACCAGCGTGGGTTTTTCCACCGTCGCCATGTAACCGTCGGCGCGCACCTTTTCAGCTTTCAGCTCCTGCTCGCCCTGCAACTCCCACAGCACATGCGGCATGCCGACATTGGGAAAGGTGGTGTTGTTCCAGCCGGTAGGCCGCGCCGGATCACGGTAGAACGTGCGCAGATAGGTGTAAAGCCAGTCCGCGCCCGACCCATCGCCGGAGGCGCGCGAACGCGCAATCACGGTGAGATCCGGCGGCGGCGCGCCGAACCACACCTTGGCATCGTTAGCGTCGATCGCGACTTTCATCAGGTCGCCGACCTTGCCGCCGGTGAATCCCGCCACGAAGTTGTCGAGAATTTCCTTGTCATTCAAGCCGATATCCGTCAACCGGTTATAGCGCATGTAATTCGCGCTGTGGCAATTCAGGCAATAGTTGACGAATAGCGCCGCGCCGCGCTGCAATGACGCATTGTCGTTGGGGTTGATCGGCGCGCGATCCAGTTTGACGCGATCGCCGGCGGCGAATGCCAATACCGGCGCCAGCAGCAGAACCAGAAGCATTTTTCTTATCATTCTCATCACGGCGCTCCTCACATCGTCACCCGGCTCGGCACCGGATGCGTCTGTTCCATCTGCGTGTACCACGGCATCAGCAGGAAGTACCCGAAATAAATCAGCGAGCCGACCTGTGAAATCAGCGTGCCCGCCACCGTTACCGGCTGCGTGCCGTAGTAACCCAGCACCAGGAAAGTGACAATGAATGTCGTCAGCGCCCAGCGCGACAACGTGCCTTTATAGCGGATCGATTTCACCGGGCTCTTGTCCAGCCACGGCAACAGAAAGAAAATCATCGACGCCACGCCCATCAGCACCACCCCCCATACCTTGGCTTCGATCACGCCCATGGCGATCAGCACCACCGGCGCAATGGCCAGCGCCAGCAGCTTCGACAAACAGCCGCGCGAGGTAAACAGGATCAGCAGCGTGTAAGCCACCACGCCAGCGCGCAATGCCCACATGAAATCTTCGGTCACCGCGCGCAGGATCGAGTAGTACGGCGTGAAATACCACACCGGCGCGATATGCGGCGGCGTCTTCAGCGGATCGGCCGGAATGAAATTGTTGTATTCGAGGAAGTAGCCGCCCATCTCCGGCGCAAAAAACATGATGAGGCAGAACACCGCCGCGAATACCGCCACCCCCAGCGCGTCCTTCACCGTGTAGTACGGATGGAACGGAATGCCGTCGAGCGGGAGGCCTTTCGCGTCTTTTTGTTCCTTGATTTCCACGCCGTCGGGGTTATTGGAACCCACTTCGTGCAGCGCCATGATGTGCGCGGCCACCAACCCCAGTATCGCCAGCGGAAGCGCGATCACGTGAAACGCAAAAAAGCGGTTCAGCGTGGCGTCCGACACCACGAAGTCGCCGCGTATCCAGGTCGACAGATCCGGCCCGATGATCGGCAACGCATCGAACAGATTAATAATCACCTGCGCGCCCCAGAACGACATCTGGCCCCACGGCAGCAGGTAACCGAAAAACGCCTCGGCCATCAGCGCCAGATAAATCATCATGCCGAAGACCCAGATCAGTTCACGCGGCGCGCGATACGATCCATACA